>NZ_DASYZI010000236.1:0-3095 GCF_035946395.1 Actinocrinis sp. | reverse complement strand
CAGACACTCCCGACGCACCGTGCGCGACTACGAACGGCTGCCGGAACACTCCGAGGCGATGGTGCGCTGGTCAGCGATCATCCTCATGACCCGCCGAGCCACTCGCCACCAAAACCGATCATGAGCCGCGCAACAGGCTCTAAGAGGGTTGCGTGTAAGAGGCTTGCGTGGATTGGTGGCCGGGCTTGCGGGCCGATGGCCGTCGCCTGGCCACGTTGTTATGGGTCACCGCGTCGTCGGTCGCTGCACGGTGTCGCTGATGCGGCTGACGCCGTGTGGCACTGCGGCGCACTCCTGCGCTCTGCCACGCTCGGCCCTCGACCCGCGAGCCCACACGGCGCCAGCCGCATCCAGCCGCATGAGCAACACCGTCGGCCAACCCACGTCCACGTACCTCTAACGTCCGAGTTCCGCGATGACGGTGACCGATCCGGGCGCGATCTCGGTGAAGCCCGCGTCGCGCACGGTCGGCAGCCCGGCGGCGGTCAGCCGTGCCCATTGCGCGCGCGTCGCCTCGCGGACCGCGAGCGGGAAGCCCGCGCGCTCCCACGTCACGGCGCGTTGCGGCGGCAGGTCCCACCAGCCGAGCTGCGCTCCGTGCCCGGCCTGCGCCATCGCCTTGCCCGCCGTCATCGGCACGCCCGGGTTGAACCACAACACCGGCATGCCGTCAGCCGGCGCGGGCGGGGGCTGCGGGTCGTCAAGGTCCGTACCTGAGACCTGGAGCCGTGCGAGATCCTTCGGCCACGCGTCGAGCGGCACCGGTGGGTAGACGCGCACCTCGGCGGTACCCCCGTGCACCGTGATGCCTGGCAGAGCCTCCGCCCGCCGCCACTCCGCGCCGCGCGCCCGCCGCACGACCTTACGGATGCGGCCGTCCTGCCAGTCGCGCACCGCGTCCGCCCACTCGCCGTCACCCACCGACCGCTCGTCCGTGAGCAGCATGAGGACCGCGCGCGCAGCCGTCTCCAACGCGTCCGTGCGCGTCGGCGGGGTCTCGCGCTCGATCCTGACCACCAGCGGCAGAACGAACTGCGGCGCCGCGTCTCGCTCGTGTACTCGTCGCTCGAACGCATCCGTCACCGTGCTCATGCGCCAAAGGATGCCGGATATCGTCGGCGGTATGGGAATCCGGGCTGCGCAGCACGTCCTCGTTGCCCCCGACAAGTTCAAGGGCTCAGCCACCGCCGCCGAGGTTGCCGAGCACGTGGCCATAGGCATCCGGCGTGCTGCGCCGCAGGTGCGGGTGACGGCAATGCCGGTCGCGGATGGCGGCGACGGCACTGTGGACGCGGCGGTCGCCGCAGGCTTCACTCGGCGGGAGGCCACCGTCGCCGGACCGCTCGGCGACCCGGTGCGCGCGGCGTTCGCCCTGCGCGGGGACACCGCCGTGGTCGAGATGGCCGAAGCCTCCGGTCTGCGCAGACTGCCCGGAGGACATCAGGCGCCGCTCGACGCTGATACGCGCGGGACCGGGGAACTGATCCGCGCCGCGCTCGACGCCGGAGCGAAGACGATCGTGCTCGGCGTCGGCGGCAGCGCGTCCACCGACGGTGGCGCGGGCATGCTCGCTGCGCTTGGCGCGCGCCTTCTGGACGCCGACGGCGACGAACTGCCCGGCGGCGGCGCCGCGCTGGTCCGACTCGCCGTGGCCGATCTGGCCGGGCTCGATCCGCGACTGTCGGCCGCGCAGGTCGTGCTCGCCTCCGACGTGGACAACCCGTTGCTCGGCGAGCACGGCGCCGCGGCGATCTACGGACCACAGAAGGGCGCGAGTACGCACGATGTCGCGCTGCTCGAATCAGGCCTCGCGCAACTGGCCGATGTTCTGTCGCGGTCGCTCGGCCCGGCCGCCGCGCACGCCGCCGAGGCCCCGGGCGCGGGTGCCGCCGGTGGCGTCGGTTTCGCCGCGCTCGCCGTGCTCGGCGCGGTTCAGCAGCCAGGGATCGACATCCTGCTCACCGCGCTCGGCTTCGACCGCGCGCTGTCCGAGGCGACTTTCGTCATCACCGGCGAGGGCTGCCTCGACGAGCAGACCCTGCGCGGCAAGGCGCCCGCCGGGGTCGCCCGCGCCGCTCGGCGCGCCGGCCTCCCGGTCGCGGCGGTCTGCGGACGCCTCGAACTGACGCCGCGGCAACTCGGCGAGGCCGGATTCGCCGCCGCGTACGCGCTGGCCGACTTCGAGCCCGATCCGGCCCGCTCGATGGCGCAGCCCCTGCCCGTCCTTGAGCGGCTCGCAGCGCGCCTGGCCGCGGACCTGCTCCTCGCCGAGTCTTGATCGCACCCTGATCCGGCTCCGCGCCCGGCGTCCGATTCGACACCCGATTCGATACCGATTCGAAGTCACCCGTTCGGACGGACGTTCGGGTAATCCGGCCCGATTCGTAGCAGACTGAAGCCGCGCGGTTCTCCAGCGTGGCGGTGGCGCCGCGCTCCGCGGCGAGCGACCTTGGAGGCCACATGGCCGAGTTCACCGAGTACGACGAGGGAACACCCTGCTGGGTCGATCTGATGACCCCGGATCTAGAGCGGGCCAAGCGGTTCTACGGCGAACTGTTCGGCTGGGAGTTCACCGACACGGGCGAGGAGGGCGGGCACTACCAGCTCGCCACGAAGAACGGCAAACAGGTGGCCGGGGTGGGCCCGAAGCAGCCCGACCAGCCCGGACCCGCGGTCTGGGTCACCTACCTGTGGGCCGACGACGCGGACGCCGTCAGCCAGCGCGTCAACAAGGCCGGCGGCAACGTCTTCATGGGGCCGATGGACGTGATGGGCGCGGGCCGGATGGCGCTGGCCGCGGACTCCACGGGCGCCGTCTTCGGCATCTGGCAGGGCCGCGAGCACCGCGGTTCGCAGCTGGCCAACGAGCCGGGCTCGTTCACCTGGAACGAGAACCTGAACGACGACCCGACCGCGGCCCGCGCGTTCTACGAGCAGGTTTTCGACTACGAGTACGACAAGTTCCCGGACTTCCCGGGCGAGTACCACACGTTCAAGATCAAGGGCCAGCAGCGCGGCGGCATCGGTGCCAAGCCGGCGCAGATCCCGGCGGGGACGCCGAACTTCTGGAACACCTACTTCTCCGTTGCGGACGT
>NZ_DASYZI010000235.1:0-2153 GCF_035946395.1 Actinocrinis sp. | reverse complement strand
CTCGTGTGTGTGCTGAAATCAGCACAGGCTTCATCAGGCGTGTGCCAGACCCTCGTCGAAGCGTATGGAGTCACCTAGAGATGAAAGGAAAAGAGATGATATGGCGACAAGCAAGCCATCTGTTCTATCGGAAATGGGGGGTGTGATGATCGACGTGATCGTTGCCGGCGGTGGACCGACCGGCTTAATGCTGGCCAGCGAGTTGCGGCTGCACGGCGTGCACGTGGTCGTGCTGGAGCGGGAGACGGAGCCGAACGTGCATGCCCGCACGCTCGGCCTGCACGTGCGCAGCATCGAGATCATGGACCAGCGCGGTCTGCTGGAGCGCTTCCTCGCGCAGGGCCGACAGTACCCGCTCGGCGGTTCCTTCGCCGGCATCACCAAGCCGCGGCCGGACCGGCTGGACACCGCACATGCGTACATCCTCGGCATCCCGCAGAACATCACCGAGCGTCTGCTGAACGAGCATGCCATCGAGCTCGGCACCGAGATCCGGCGCGGCTGCGAGCTGGTCGGGCTGAGCCAGGACGAAGACGGGGTGACCGTCGAACTGGCCGACGGCACGCAACTGCGCTCACGCTACCTCGTCGGCTGCGACGGCGGCCGCAGCACCGTGCGCAAGCTGCTCGCGATCGGCTTCCCCGGCGAGCCCGCCAGGATCGAGTGGCTGCTGGGCGAGGTGGAGGTGGCCGCGCCACCGGAGGAGCTGGCCGCCGTGGCGGCTGAAATCCGCACTCCCCATCTGCGCTTCGGTCCCGCCCCTCACGCGGAGGGGGTGTACGGCTTCGTCGCGCGCACCGAGGAGGTGGCCGAGGACCGCGCGGCACCGCCGACCCTCGAGGAGTTCAAGCAACGGCTGCGGGAGCTCGCTGGCACCGACTTCGGCGTGCACTCGCCGCGCCGGCTCACCCGCTTCGGCGACGCCACCCGGCAGGCCGAGCGCTACCGCAGCGGTCGCGTGCTGCTGGCTGGCGACGCGGCACACATCCACCCGCCGATAGGCGGACAGGGCCTCAACCTCGGCGTCCAGGACGCCTTCAACCTCGGCTGGAAACTGGCTGCCGAGATCGGCGGCTGGGCTCCCGAGGGGCTGCTGGACAGCTACCACACCGAACGGCACCCGGTGGCCGCCTCCGTGCTGAACAACACCCGCGCGCAGTCGGAACTGCTGTCCCCCGAACCGGGCCCCCAGGCGGTGCTCCGGCTGATATCGGAACTGATGGACTTCGAGGAGGTCAACCGCTACCTGATCGGGAAGATCACAGCGATCGGGGTCCGCTACGACTTCGGCGGCGAGCATCCGCTTGTCGGTCGCCGGCTGCGGGATATCGAGCTCAAGCGGGGGCGCCTCTACGGGCTGATGCACAGCGGGCGCGGCCTGCTGCTCGACCAGACCGGCCAGCTTGAGGTTTCGGGCTGGGCAGATCGGATCGACCACATCGTCGACAAAAGCTCCGAACTCGACGTACCCGCCGCGCTGCTGCGACCGGACGGCCACGTGGCGTGGGTCGGTGACGATCAGCAGGATCTGCGCGTCCTGCTGCCAAAGTGGTTCGGCGCCGCCGTTAGTTGAGCACGCAGGTGTGGCCCGAAAGGGTGGGATCTTGTGACGATCCGCCTCCGACGGACCTTGATCAACAGCACCCCCGAGGTGCTGTTGATCAAGGGTGGCCCAGGCAAAGGGCGCGACCGTGGTGGCGCTGCATCGCGTCGCGTATCTGTGAAGTCTCGCTGCTGGAGACGTTTTTGTGAGGATCTTAGCCCTATCTCTATTTACCACTTTCAACACTGTCATACTAGAACTGGAGCGGCTTCTCAAATGGTAAATGGTTGTGCTGCTCACTCGTCACCTCAAGTCCACTGGTGGGGATCGGCGACGCATCAAAGGGGTGTGGATCTCGTTGTTATTTCCACTCTTCTCTGCTGATACCCCAGATGTGAAGCGGTTTGCTCAAGTATTTTTGTACCAGTGCTCACATTGGAGGGCAAGTGCTTACGTCGGAGGGCCAAACCTGCTCACTTGGTACGGCATTTACCACCTCATCAATACAAACTCGCGAAGTGAAGGAGCTCATCATGGCACCTCCTACCGTTGAACGTGCGCGCCTGATCGCTGAAGTCCTAGCCTTCGTGCGTGCAGCCCAACATCTGCC
>NZ_DASYZI010000234.1:0-3241 GCF_035946395.1 Actinocrinis sp. | reverse complement strand
CCTGCCCCGCAAACGCGTGTACAGCGGTCGACACGCGCAGTACTGCGGCCAATGCGGTGGTGGGACATCCCGGCGGTGACGGTCCT
Organism: Actinocrinis sp.; assembly: GCF_035946395.1. Classification (NCBI taxonomy): domain Bacteria; kingdom Bacillati; phylum Actinomycetota; class Actinomycetes; order Catenulisporales; family Actinospicaceae; genus Actinocrinis; species Actinocrinis sp. The sequence continues at coordinate 3,155 of NZ_DASYZI010000234.1, read as the reverse complement.
GGAACACGTGACGTTCCCTGAAGATGCCTGGTCGGTCGGCATGTTCTGGTCCGAGCTGGCCGAGGTGGCGACCCGCTATTACCTGGTCGCCGAGGAGCGCAGCGCGGACGCTACGCATCCGGACTGCCAGGGTCCGCGCATCGTCGGCTACGCGGGCCTGTTGGTCGGCGTCGATGAAGCCGAGGTGCTGACCATCGCGGTCGATCCGAGCAGGGAAGGCCACGGGCTCGGGACCGCGCTACTCACCGAACTGCTGCGGGAGGCCGCACGCAAGCAGTGCGACGACGTCGTGCTTGAGGTGCGCGCGGACAATCCGAGGGCGCAGGCGCTCTACCGCAGGTTCGGGTTCGTGCAGATCGGCACGCGTCCCGGCTATTACCAGCCGGCGAACGTGGATGCCTGGGTGATGCGCTCGTCCGACATCATCGATCGATTCGGAGAAGGTGACTGACCGCGTGACGACGACCAGCAGAGGCCGGGACCGGGACACGGACGCACGCACGCACGCGCACACGAACCCAAACACAAACCCAAACACAAACCCAAACACAAACCCAAACCCAAACGCGCCGATCGTCCTCGGTTTCGAAACCTCCTGCGACGAGACCGGCGTCGGCATCGTGCGCGGCACCGAACTGCTCGCCGACGCGGTGGCTACGAGCGTCGACGAGCACGCACGCTTCGGCGGCGTGGTCCCCGAGGTAGCCTCGCGCGCGCATCTTGAAGCGATGGTCCCGACCGTGCACCGCGCGCTGGAGACCGCCGGGCTGAAGCTCACCGACATCGACGCGGTCGCGGTGACGGCAGGCCCGGGCCTGGTGGGCGCGCTACTGGTCGGCGTAGCGGCGGCGAAGGGCTACGCGCTCGCCCTCGACAAGCCGCTGTACGGCGTGAACCACCTAGCCGCGCATGTGGCTGTGGACCAACTGGAGCACGGTCCGCTGCCCGAGCCGTGCATGGCGCTGCTGGTCTCCGGCGGTCACAGCTCGCTGCTGCTGGTCCCAGACGTCACCAACGACATCAGGCCCCTGGGCAGCACGGTAGACGACGCGGCCGGCGAGGCGTTCGACAAGGTCGCCCGAGTGCTCGGCCTCGGCTTCCCTGGCGGTCCGCTGATCGACAGGGCAGCGACCGACGGCGACGCCACGGCGATCACCTTCCCGCGCGGGCTGACCGGCCCGAAGGACCCGCCGTTCGACTTCTCCTTCTCCGGCCTCAAGACCGCAGTGGCGCGCTGGGTCGAGGCGCGCGAGCGAGCCGGTGAACCGGTCCCGGTGGCGGACGTGGCGGCGTCCTTTCAGGAAGCGGTGGTGGATGTGTTGACGCGAAAGGCGATCCGCGCCTGCAAGGAGAACGGCGTGGACCACCTGCTCATCGGTGGTGGCGTGGCAGCGAACTCGCGCCTGCGCGCACTAGCCCAGCAGCGAGCCGAGCAAGCAGGGATCCGGGTGCGTGTACCAAGGCCGAAACTGTGCACCGACAACGGCGCGATGGTCGCAGCACTTGGCGCCGAACTGGTCGCCCGAGGAGCGCGCCCCTCGCCGCTGGACCTGCCTGCCGACTCGTCGATGCTGATCACTGAGGTTCTGGTGTGATGGGTGAGGCCGGAAACGTTGGCGAGGCAGCCGATGCCAGGGAGGGTCAGAGGGGGGGGCAGGGGCAGCGAGGCCAGGGAAGCCAGACAGATCAGAGAGGCCAGAGGGGTCAGCAAGAGGTCAGCAAAGCAACGTCCGCGAGGCCGGTGAAGCCGACGACATCGGCGACGTCGGCGATGTCGGTGAAGCTGGCAAAGTCGGCGTGGTCTTGGTGTAGCGCGAGGGTGAGGGCGAATACCGGTGCAAGCGCGGGTGCGAGTGCTGATGTGGGAGGCGAAAGGCGACGCCGACGGGTTGATCGCGTGGTGGCGTGATCATGTCGAGCCGGGTCTGCCGGACGGCGTAGTCGCTGAGCTTTATCGCTCGGCGGATCGTGTCGTCGCCCTCGTGCGCCCGGCCGAGAGCGGCTTTCGATTGCCTGAGCCGCCTGCCGAACTGATTGCCAGGCCACCGCACGTGTGGCCGTTCGAGACGGTGAGCGTAGCGACGTAGACGACGTAGATGAGGTAGGCGATGCAGGCGAAGGGCGGCGGGGGCGAAGTAGGTATGGGAGGTGCAATAGCGGCGGGGGAGGGGAGGGAGGGAGAGTGAGCCGCGCGAGTGTCGCGCCGATGTGAGCGCTGGTACCGGTGGCGGTGGCGGCGGCAGCAGTGGGGGCGGGGGCAGCAGTGACAGCGCTGGCGCTGGAATAGCGGCAGTGTCGGTGCCGGGGTGCTTTGGTATGGGATCTGGTGCGGGTGGAGTGGGTGGCGGGACCGGATTCGGTCGTCAGGTTTGTTCGTCAGGGTTCTGTGAAACTTTGAAACAGTCAGGCAGCAGCGACGGGGTAGCGAGTGGGTGTGGTGGTGTAGGTGTGTGCGGTTCGGGTGGAGGTCCATTGGATGGTGTCGTCGGTTCGGTGCAGGGTCCAGTGGTTGTGGGTTTTGTGGTTGTGGTGGCGGCGGCAAAGGGGTGTGAGATTCTCGGGTGTGGTGGGTCCGCCCTGGTTGAAGGGTTGGTTGTGGTCGAGGTCGCAGCGGTCGGCGGGCATGTGGCAGTGCGGGAACACGCAGGTGTTGTGCTTGAGTTGAGCGAGGCGCTTGACGGCGGCGCGGGGGGTGTAGGTGCGGGTCGAGGCGTCCACGAGGGTGCCGTCGGTGGAGGTGAGCAGGAAGCGCCATTGGGCGGTGTGTGCGTGGGCGATGTTGCGGGTTTGTTCGGGGCACAGGGGGCCGTAGCCGTTGAGGTGGCCGGGTTCGTGGCTTAGGCCCAGGAGGGTTTCGATGTTCACCACGACATTGATGTGGGCCAAGGCGGCGGGCAGGGCGGAGAGTGTTGCGGGGCTCGGGTTGGCGCCGCTTGCGGTGTGGTGCAGGAGCGCGGGCAGCAGGTCGGCGCGGCGCTGGTCGAGGGTGCGGGTGTCAGCGGGGTTGTTGTTGTTCTTGCGCTTCGCGCTCTGGGCCAGGGTGGTGAGGGTGCGCATGGCCATCTGCGCCACATCGGCCGGTAGATAGAAACTTAAAGTGGCCATCCCGTCGTCTTCGGCGCGCAGTTCGACTCGGCGGCGAGCACGCTCGTGAC
>NZ_DASYZI010000233.1:0-4883 GCF_035946395.1 Actinocrinis sp. | reverse complement strand
TGTCGTGTCCTGCCCGGGATGCGGCGCCAGCGTCGACTCGAAGCCTCAGGCGCAAGCCTCGCCTTTGGGCGTCCAGACGCACCAGACGGCCGGGGGCCGACAGGATCCCCTGGTGATGCCGGCTCTCGCGAACCATGGCGCGGGCGCGCGGGCCGCGGCGTGGGTGCGAACCGACCTCGGCCACAGCCACGTCAGCGACAGAGCCCGCACGCAGCCCGAGCCACGCTCCGTAATCTACGGCGGCACCGCCTCCGCCAAGTCCGAATTCGTCCCGCACGGCGGTTCCGCCGCAGGTGCTGCGGGCCGCCACCGCAACCGCCATGCCCACCGGCGCCACTCGCTCATGCGCAGAGTCACCACGACCGGTGGCTTCGCGGGGATCGCCGTCATCGGTTCTATCGCCCTAAGCAACCTCTCCACGATCAACCGCGACAGCGCCGCCCCAACCGGCTCTGTCGCAATCGCATCCACGCTGGCGCAGCCCGGCAGCCATAACGCGACGACGAACCCTGGCACGTTGCCCACAACGCAGACGTCGGCGTCGCCCAAGCCCAGCGGCATATCCAGCTCAGCCGTAGCGAGCCGCAGTTCCGCGGCGATACCAACGGTGCAAAGCTCGTCCCCAACGCCGCAGAACTCCTCCGAGACATCTCATTACACGCCGCGCCACGCCTTGCAGCCGATGACGTCCTCCACATCCGCAGGCGCACAGTCCTCGCCGGCAGCGACGCAGTCGACAACCCCGCCCTCCTCCGCACCCGCATCGGCGTCCCCATCATCCACGCCTACCTCCCCACCCCCGACACAGAGCAGCGGCGGCAGGATCTGCGTCCTCATCCTCTGCCTCTGATCGCCATCAAGGCACCGACCAGACGCCCGCGCCTCAACGGCTCCGCACCCTGCTAGCCCGACGCACACACGCTGTCGCCGCCGACTCTGCCTCGCCGCTTTTGCCGTAGGTTGTGGGTTCCAGTCCCACGCGCTCCGCTCCCTGACCTCGGCGGCTTTGAGGGCCCAAGTATCGGCGCCGGGGCCGTCGAATAGATCTCCAAGCAGCTGCGGATGCCCCTTTTGGCGCAATGCCAATGCGGCTGTTCCCTGGGGGAGGTCAGTTGAGGGCGGGTGGACGCCCCTCGACACCCAGGGAATCGCTGGACTCTGCTTCACGCCCACGGGCCGTAGCGCACTCGTTACGACAACCCGCTTATTCGCGCTCCGCCGACCCAGTAGGCTTAGCCCGCCACGCCTGTGCAGTCATTTCAGAGAAAGCCGGGGGATGCACCACCACCGCCTCGTCATGTCCGGCGTCGCGATAGCGGCCGGAACCATCCTCGGATCGCCCGCAGCTTTCGCTGATACGTCACACGCTGCTTCGGGCAGCGCTTTCGCCTCGCCGTCCACGGCATCCGCCGCGCTGGCAACGGCATCGTCGCCCGAGTTGAAGTCGTTCACCAGCGCATCCAGCGGCATCCTTCACCATGGGTCGCCCCTTGCCGCGATTTCGCCGCGCACCGGCTCCGGCACGACGATCTACGTGCTGATGGCCGGTAGCTGCGACACCGAGACCGGGAACGGAACCCAGGCGAACCCGTACTGTTCTCTGCAGGACGGCGTCAGCGCGGCGTCCGCGGGTGACACCGTCTCGGTCGCCGGCAACAGTTTCGACCAGAATTTCAGCCATCCCGGCTCAGTGACGGTGAAAACCTTAGGGATCTCCATCGTCGGCGTCGGCACGCGTACGGTGCTGTTCGGGCAACCCGCGCTGATTTTCGATGACGTGAGCAACGTGACCGTCTCCCACCTGAACATCGAAACCAGCTCGATGAGCGCATCCGACGTCCAGGTCATCGGCTCGACCGGCATCACCCTCGATTCCGACGCAATTGACTCCCAGATGTACGGGGTGTCGGCCGGCTCCGTCTCCATCGACGGCGCGTCGAGCGGGATCACGGTCAGCCGGACCGCCTTCACGACCGGCTCATGGTCGGGCGGCGCCGTAGGCGTCGTCGCGGCCTCGGGTGCAAGCGACGTAACCATCGCATCCGACATCTTCGCCGTGTTCAGCGGCGGCACCGTGAAGGCCACCGGCGTAAACGGCCTGAACATCACCGGGAACACGATGGAGCGTTCCTGTGCTGCCACGATCGCGGTTCTCGGAGCGTCGACCGGCGTGTACGCGGAGAACAACCTGATCGAGGATGTCCCGCTCACATACGGTGGTTTTGCGGACTGCACGAAGTTCTCGCTCGGCTGGGACGCCGACATGAAGATCGCACCGCAGTCCGCCGCGAACACGACGACCGACTACAACGACTTCTACACGCAGAGCTCGGACACGACGGCGCCCTACAACTGGAACGGCACCGTCTACCCGACGCTCACCGCGTTCCAGCAGGCCACCGCGCAGGGCGCACACGACCTGAACGATCCGGTCGAGCCGCTGCCTGTCCCGGTCGGCCTCTTCACGGTTTCCGTCAGCGCACGGCTTGAGGTCGGCGCGGCCGCCATCGGCTCGGCCAACACACACGCGCCAGGTGCGCTCCCGACCGACTTCGGGGGCAACTCGCCCTACATCGACCGCGGTGCCCTCGCCTTCGTGAACGATCACCTGACCGCCGCTTTGACGGTCACAGACACCTCGGCGCTGAGCGTCCGCGCCGATGCCTCAGCCTCCAGGGGAGACCAGCCGATCCAGCAGTACTCCTACGACTGGGGCGACGGCAGTAGCACGGGAGGCTTTGGCGCGATCACAGCAGCGCACTCCTATGCCCGGCTCGGGACATATACGGTCACAGTCACGGTCATGGACCAGCTTGAGGAGTACGTCAGCACGAGCGTCTCAGCGACTACGGCAGGCTCGGACTACACCGCGTACGGCCCGGTGCGCATCCTCGATACCCGCAAGGGCATCGGGACCGGTGGCACCGTGGCGAAGGTCGGCGCGGGCTCCGTGCTGAAGCTTCAGGTCACCGGGGCCGGGACGCAGGGCGACACCATCCCGTCCGGGATCACCGCGGTTGTGCTGAACCTGACCGTCACGGGTCCGGCCTCGGGCGGCTACCTGACCGCGTACCCGAACGAAGACCCGTCCGGTGCGGTGCTGAGCAGGCCGGCGTCGAGCAATGTGAACTTCAGGACCGGCCAAACCGTGCCGAATCTGGCGATCGTGCCGGTCGGCCGGGACGGGATCGTCGACCTCTACAACGGCTCGGCCGGCGGGACGGACGTGGTCGCCGACGTGACCGGGTACTTCACCCAGTCCCCAGCCAGCGGGTACACCTCGCTGGCACCGGACCGGCTCGTGGACACGCGAAAGGGCACCGGCGCCGCGAAGGCTCAGGTCCCCGGGAACGGCTCGATCGCGGTGAAGATCGCGGGTGCGGATGGCGGCCTGCTGCCTGCCGGAGCGAGCGCGGTGGCCCTGAATGTCACCGCGGTCAACGCTAGGGCAGGTGGCTACCTGACTGTCTACCCCGACGGCGGCAACCGCCCGACCGCGTCGAACCTGAACTTCGTCGCCGGTCGGGTCATTGCGAACGCGGTGATCGTGCCGGTGGGTTCCGACGGCGAGATCGATGTGTTCAACGGGAGCGGCGGCGGCACGGACGTGCTGGTCGACGTCGTCGGCTACTACAGTTCTACGGGCGCGAGCGCGTACTTGCCGATCGCGCCGGTCCGCGTGCTGGACACGCGCACCACCGGCGCCGGCCCGCTGCCGCCTGGCGACTACATCTTCCTGTACAGCCAGTCGAGCGTGAATGACCCTGGTATTACGTCGTTCGTTCTCAACACCACGGTGACGAATACGAAGGGATCGGGTTACGAGACGGTTGCCCCTGATCCGAACACCCTCAACGCCTATGAGAGCGGCACGGAGGTCTGGCCGACTCCGCCCACAGTCTCCACATTGAACTGGAGCCAGGGCCAGGTGGTGCCGAACCTGGTGCAGGCGGGCGCCGGGCAGAACGGCATCATCGACGTCTGGAACCGCAGCGGCGGCAACATCGACCTCGTGGTCGACCAGTTCGGCTTCTACCAAGCCGACTGACCGCCTGGCCGAGACACCGTTTCGGCTGTCCGTGAGCGGGCCGCCCTGCCCCTGCTGGCCGGAAACAACCCGAGCGCCCTGCCATCCCCAAGCACCGATGGCAGGGCGCTCGGGCGTCTCAGCGTCAGTCGTTGTAGTAGTCGTATACGTCCACGATCAACTGGGTGTAGCCGCACTGCCGTTGTATGAGGTCGAACTCGCTGAACACGAACGTCGCTCCCAGCCTGACGGTAACGGCGTTCTGTGTCGTCCGGCCCGTGGTGAAGTTCAGCACGGAAGCGGTGGGAGTCCCGACGTTCGCCGGGATACACGGTGATACAGCCTTCGGCTGTCGGCAGGGTGATCGTGACGTTCGCGGCGGTGGCCATCGTCGCTGACCCGTCGGTGGGAGCGGGGACGGGGATGGCAACGCCCTCCAATAACCCGCCGACGTCCAGGTCGGTTTGGAATCCGGGTCCTGATTTCTTGATCGTGTCGAAGCCTCCATACACCTCGTCCTGCCCGGTGCGGGTGGCGAGGTAGCGGGTCGGGGTGATCGGGACGAACTTCGCGCCTGAGCCGGCGGTGAAGTACCCGGGGATGTCCACGACCAGGTTCGCCGCGCCCGCGCCGACGTTTGCGGTGTCGTCGTAGCCGTCGGCGCCGACCCGCACCACGGCCTCGTTGGCGAGCATCCGGCCGGCCGGGTAGTTGAGGTTCGAGACCGTCGGCGCGTTCTCGCCGTCCGGATATGCGGTCAGGTAGCCGCCGCCGGTGGCGTTCACGACGGTCAGGTTGAGCATCGCCGCACTGATGCCGGGAAATGCGGCACCGAGGTTCAGCCGCACGTTGCCGC
>NZ_DASYZI010000232.1:0-17548 GCF_035946395.1 Actinocrinis sp. | reverse complement strand
GCATGGGACGCGTTGGCATAAGGCACAGCGCCGAGGCCGAAGTGCAGATCTGGCGAGGAGAATCCCCCGTTGCCGTTGTCCGGATACACCTGTTCGGCCCGGTGGGTACCGTCCGGCAGGGTGAGATCGGCCGTCGCACCGATCGCCGGGCTGCTCGGTCCGGCCGGATCGCCGGCGCCGCATCGTCCCTCCCCCGCCGGTACGCGTAGCCGCAGTCCCAAGAACGCGCCCGCCTGCGAGTCGTTGTGCCAGAGAATCGACTGCCCGCTCTGGTTCGCCATGAGGTAATCGAGCCGCCCATCGCCATCGACATCGCCGACGGCGATCGCCCGGCCGGGTGTGTTTCCCTGCACTCCGAGTAGATCCGCGACATCCACGTAGCGTCCGCCGCGATCACGCACCATGAACTTGTCGCCGTCGTGGCCTGACAGATCGGCCCCCGCGGTGAAGTCCGGCCAGAGCCCCGGGTAGCGCAGGAAGACGTCCGAACCGATCGTGGCCTCCTGCATCTGCGGCCACCTGTTGGTCGAGCCGGCGCCGAATCCGGCGGCGACCACGATGGCGGGCTGACCGCTGTTGTCGAAGTCCGCCGCGGCCACACCCCAGCTCCAGCCGGTTCGCGACAGGCCGAGAGCCTCGCTGTGATCGTCGTAGTCGGCTACACCGCGATTCGCGTCGCGGCGGAACGTGTCGCGGTCGACCGTGGCGACGAACGCGAAGTTGTTCTCCATCGCGCCGTACGGTTCGGTGATGTTGCTGACCAGGATCGCGGGTATGCCGCTGCCGTCGAGATCGGCGAACGCGACGCCCATCCCCTTGAACGAGTCGTTGCCGAGCACCAGCGACTTCGGCGTGGTCAGGTGACGCACGCCGCGTGCCTCCCGGAAACGGATGTGACCTGGTGTCGACTGATTGATCAGCAATCGGTCAGGACCGAAGTCGTTGGCTATGTACAGATCGGGGAGCCCCGAGCCGGTCAGGTCCTGAGTGCCGAGCGCGAGCGTCCACTCGGTCGCGTCGCGCGGATCGAAGACTGCGGGAACCTCGGCGTAGTGGACATCGGGAATCGGCCCGCGGGTCGCGGAGACGAAACGATAGAGCCGCTTGGTGCCGCCGTTGCGGGCGTTCGACATCGACTCGGGCATTGCAAGCCCGGTCTGACGCGACGCCGGATCCAGGATCCGGGCGCCGTCAGGATAGTAATTGCCGAAGACGAGGTCGAGGTGACCTGTTCCGTCGTAGTCCCCGAGCGTCGCGGCACTCGTGTTCCACACCTGCGGCGGCGAGACGAGTTCGCGTGCGACGAACGCCGACCGCGACGGCGCCGTTCCGGGAATGCGCAGAAACAGCACCGGCGAACGGCCCCAGTAGTAGACAACGAGACTAGTCCAACCGCTCTCGATCAGATCGGCGGGCATGCAGCCCATCGGCGCGAAGTAGGCCGGCCCCGCCGACGGGACCAGCGTGAACGGCCGGTAGCGTGCACCGGTCGTCGGCGCGGGTTCGACGGTGACGCTCCCATCGCGGGGATCCACGAGACAGACATCGCGTGAGACCTTGCCGCCGTCCGCGGCGAACAGCGCCACGCTCGCGCCGAATCCGGAGATCAGCGCGGCGACCCGCCAGTAGGCGGGCGCGACCGTACGCAGAGGCATGGCACCGGGGCCGTTGGGCGCGTCGAGCGGATAAGGGGTGAACCGGAACGGGGTGGCCAGCGCGACACGCTCGGCCTGCGAGACCACCGGCAGCGCGGTGAACCACACCGCCACGGCGCAACACACGACAGCCAGCAGCGGGGTCACGATACGTCGAAGAGCGCCGATCATCCGCCTTCTCCCAAATCACGGCCGCGGCGGGAGAGCCCGCAAATCTACCGGCTGATACCCGCTGCGCGCGCGGCGCCTAACTATGCGTCACCCGTCTGCCGCACCGGACTGCTGCTCAGTAGCCGCGCAGCCCGCTCCCGGATAGCGCTGATCGGCTGGTTTCGACTGTGGAAATGCACTTCCACCCCCGCTGCGGGTATGAACCGGCGAACCACAGGAGGTGCATTTAGGTGATTCGCCGCTTGGCATCAGCGCGTCGACTCGTCGCCCTGGCACTGGGCATCGGTCTCATCGTGGCCGCCACCGCGGCGACCTCGGCGGCGGCGACGCAGCGTACGTCCTGGCAGCGCTCCATGCTCGTCTACCACGACGCGAGCCGGACAGACGCCGCGTGGCAACGGCACCTGATGCGAGTGGACGGAAACGGCCGGTTCACGGGGCAATGGCTGTTCGACGCCGCCATCCTGACCGCGTCGTCCATCAACGGCAAAGACCTGATGTACGCCGAACTCGACGGGCAGGACCTCAAGGCCCTGCTCGACCAGACGTTCGCCGATGCTGCACGGCTCGACGAAGCCGTCGGTGAGTTGGCGGCCAGGTACAGTCCGCCACCGGCGCCGATCAGAGTCTCCATCACGGTGCCGTGGTTCAACCCGGGCAACCACGGCCTCGTGCTGCCCGGATCGTCTGCCGCGCTGGATCTGAGCGACCCGGTGCAGCGGATCACCGCCACCGACTGGTATCTCGACCAGATCGGCTCCCGCGCGACCGCCGCCGGTTGGCGGAACCTGGCGCTCTACGGCGCGTACTACCACCATGAGGACGCCGTCGAGGTGACCGGCGACGCCACCTACGTCAAACAGTTCAACATCGAAGCGCACACCCGCGGCCTGTCCACCGTCTGGGTTCCGGGATTCAGCGGACCCAACGCCCTGAGCGGTACGAGCCTGGGTTTCGACGTCGTCAACGTCCAGCCGGGCTACGCCTTCCTCAACGCCCAGTACGAGGGCGACGTCGACGGCAGCCGCCTCCACGCGATCGGCGCCGAGTCGGCGAAGCGGCATCAGGCCTACGAGTACGAGGTGAGTTCCGCCGGCGAGTCACCTTACGAAAGGTGGATCGCGCACCAGTACCTCGCCGTCGCCGAGGAGACCGGAGCGACCGCATATCCGCAGGTCTTCTTTGCGGGCACCGCCGACGACATGTTCGACGCCATGACCGGCCAGGCGTCCACCACGGGTGACAGGTGGGCGACGTACAACGATCTCGCCGACTATCTCGCGGGCGGCACGCTGCGCAATCTGGAGATCCGCGTGCCATGGGCACCGAGCGCCCAAGCGGACGGCTCGCTTCAGCAGGTGTGGATGCCTGCCGCAGGCCAGAACCCCACCGCGCTGCGGCTCGACTTCGGCGACGCCGACAGCTCACACCCGTGGCAGGGCACGCTGACGGTCCGGGTGAACCGGCGGGGTGGTTCCGGCGCTGCGTTCGCGCAGCGCAGCGGGGCCGGAGAGATGCTCGGGTACGACAGTCTCCAGGTGCCCCTGCCCATCACGCAGGACGGGGACGACGCCATAGTCTCGGTGACCGTCACGATGAGCCGCCAAGCCGGTAGCCCGTGGCCGTACGTGCAGCGTCTGGTCGCCGTGCAATACGCTCTGCCCGTCGTGGCGAGCGGAACCGCGGGCGAGACCTCGTCGGCCCCGATCGCCGTCCAGACCGGCCCGCACGCCGATTCCGTCCCGTCGAGCCTCGGCTACGCCGCCGGGAAGCTCACCGACGAGAACATCTCTCCGACCGGCGCCTGGAACTGGGACGGCGCGATGGGGTGGAACCTGTTCGACGGACGGTTCAGCGTTTCCATCGATCTGGGAAGCAGATACCCGATCGCCTCGGTCGACGTGATAACTCACCTCGATCAGTCCGCCGCGGTGAACTGGCCCTACGGGCTCGCCGTCGACATCGGCTCGGACTGCGCGCCACGCGACACCGGCATCGTCGGCGAGACCTGCCAGAGCGTCGGCACCGCCGGGCCGCCCACCTTGACCACCCGGCCGGTCAACGGCTCACCGCTGGAAACCGCCGGGACGTTCTCACTGCCCGTCGCCGACGTCTCCGGACAGTACGTGACCGTCTCGGGTGCCGGCACCGGATGGGTCCTGCTCGACCAGATCGAGGTCAGGGACAGCAGCGGCGACATCGTGTCGGCCGGCAGGCCGTACACGGTCACGCCGACGCCGTCAGTGCAACAAGGCGCGCGCACGGCTTACGCGGACGATTCCAGCAGGCTCGTCGACGACGTCGTCAACCCCGACTTCCGGCCGCAGTACTCCCAGATGTTCTCCGGTATCAGCGCGACCACCGGCGGCACGGTTCAGGTGACCTGGCGTCATGCGCATCGGATGAGCTTCGCGACCGTGTGGATGGCCGACGCGAACCCGGGTTACGCAGTGGTACTGCCCGCGAACGTCGCCATCCAGTGGCGCAACCAGAACAACCACTGGCAGGTCGCAGGGGTGGTCACCCCGACCACGACGCGCGGACCTTCGCCCAACGCAAGACTCGTGCTACCCGGCTACGCCCGAGTGACAGGGATAAGAGCCGAACTGCCCGGCGGGTCACAAGGCTGGTACATGCTCAGCGAGATCAGCTCGCAGTAACTCGTGTGGAGCAGCAGTGCCGGACGAGTCGAGTCCTCATGCCGACTGTCCGGCCACGCCGTCCGAGTCGGCGTGGCCGGAATCGGGGCGGACGAGCCGGTCCCAGGTCGCGTCCTGCTCCCCGGGCACTATCCGTCCCGCCAGCCGCCACTTGCGCGCCGTCTCGGCGAAGATCGGTTCGTCCGGCGAACGGGTTAGAACATCCATGCGCGAATCCGTCTTGCACGGGCCGGTACCCAGATTCCGGAACAGGAGCCTGTTTCTCTGCACGAGCCATCAACGACACCCCTCCCGCGCGGGCAACGTCAACTCACTCGATCGTGTGGGAGTGCTGCCAAAGCTGAGCCGAATGGATATATCACCCAAACCGGCGATTTACGATAAGCGCGAATACGCACGGTTGTGAGCTCAGTACGGAGGGTGACCCATGGATCAAGCCGGTCGCGCGGCACTGCGAAGATTCCTGCCTCAGGCGGGACGGGAACTGGTGCATATCCTGCGTGTCACGGACCCGAACGCACCGGTGCTCGGTTCACAGTGGAGCGTGAGCGAGGTGGCTTCGCATCTGGCCTCGGTCTTCGAGGCGTTCGCGAAGGCGGCGGTCGGCAGCGGCGGCCACTACGCGCACCTCGTGCCGCAGGAGTCTGATTTCCACGCCCGGCTGGCCGCGGTCAACGACGCGGTTCTGCGAACCCGCGAGAACCAGCAAGGTACGCGACGCGGGGTGGACGCCTGCGCCGAGATCATGGAAGCGATCGCGACGTTCCTGGACGCCACCGCCGCTCTCCCGGCAGACGGATCCCTGGACACGCCCTGGTACGGCCCGGGGGTGACGCGCACGCCGGACACACTCATCGCGCTGGCGGTGAGCGAGGTGCTGTTCCACGGCTTGGACGTGGCCCGCACGACGCGCTCGCCGTGGCGGATCGATCCCGGCATCGCGGCCGTGCTCGTCACTGAGCTGTTCTCGACGATGGTGCCGTTGATGCTGACCGAGCTCGGGCGTGCCACGACCGTGTCCTACCGGGTCAGCTGGCGGGGCGCCCTGGCCGCGAGCCCGGATGTGCTGGTCAGTTTCGCCAACCGCACGGTGGCGGTACGCCCGGCCGCGCGCGGAGAGCGTGCGGACTGCCGCATGTGGGCCGAACCCGTGTCGTTCCTGCACGTCATGTACGGACGTACATCCATTTGGCAAGCCGCTCTCACCGGGAAGGTGCTCGTCACCGGCCGCCGGCCGTGGGCCGCCACCCGCCTGCCACAGTACGTCTCACGCCCATAAAGACACCCGGGCCAAGAGCCCGGACCAGGGACATAAATCAAAGACCTGAATGGCGATCCCGGATCAATGGCTTGCGTCGCCGAGGCCCTGGCTCGCGAAACAGCGCTCGGCCACACGCACCGTCACCTCGACAGTGGTCTGGCCCGCGCTGACCGGCACCGACTGCGGCGGCTCCCCGCCCGAGCCCAACGGCGCGGCGATGGAGCCGCCGACGTCGGTCACCTCGTCCGGGTTGCAGAAATTCATCCCGGCGTTCTGGGCGTCCTGCATGACCCTGGCATCGGCGTTGTTGTAGGCGTCGTCGCGGGCGCGCTGTTCCAGCGAGGCGGGGTCCGACAGGCCGAACTGCACCGACGAGATCTGGATGACGTTTCCGCCGCTGGCGACGGCGTCGTCCAGAACCTTTCCGTCCTTGCTCAGGTCGTGCAGGACGAACTCCATGCAGTGCAGGACGTGGTAGCCGGCGATCGAGAACTGTCCGGTGGGCGGTGACCCGTAGTTGTAGTCGGGGCCGATCGAGAACGTGGTGGTCTGCACGTCGGCGTCGGCGATGCCGTCCTTCGACATCGCAGTGCGCACCTTCGAGATGGCGGAGTTGTTCGCATTGAGCGCGACAGAAACCGTCGACGCGTGAGTGTCGGCGCACAGCGTGAACGTCATCTCGTCCGGCAGGCCACTCGCGTTTCCCGTCCCGTCCGCCGTGACCATCGTGCCGTCCGAGGAGGGCCCGCTCGCCGCCGCGGCTGACGTCGTCGATGCGATCCCGAATGCGGTGGCCAGCGCTGCGGTCGCGCCGACGCGGATCAAGACGTTCTTACTCGCGATCACTGAGCCACTGTCTCCTCACGCACACCGCCCACGCCCGTACAGGCGAAGCCACCGCACTAGTCCATAACGGCTCTTCGAACCGAGTCCATCACGGTTGCCACCACGCAAAGCGCTGCCGCGCCGCTGATCCACCCGAACAGCCCAATGGATAAGACTCCTGCTCCATACGGATGGTTATTGCGTGCGTCGCACCCGGCATTTGGAATGGCCCGACCGTATCAGGGCATGATCAAACCATGAAAAGCCGAACCATGACAATTGCCGGTCTGACGGTCCTCACACTCACTGCGCCGAATATGGCCACCGCCTTTGCAACGCCTGCGCTCGCGGACACCGTGACGCCGATCGTTTGGTGCGACGACGGCTATTATCTGCGCACATTCAGCTCGGGCCTGACCAGTACTCCGCACGATTTCACCGAGACGATCATCGGCGCGCTGTCCGACTGCACGTCACCCGCGATCTCCGGTGATCCGACGGTGAACGGCGTGGCGACTTTCCGAGGTAGCGGCACGGGAACCGGCAGCTGCACCGACGACGGAACGATGAGCGAGGCGTGGGAGGTCGAATGGGCCAACGGCCGGACCAGTACGATCACCTTCTCGACCGCGGTCAAGGCAGGTAAAGCCTCGATCCTCAGCACGGGAACGGTCACCGCGGGCGAATTCATGGGAACCAAGATCATCGGAACTCCCATCGCCGCCGACGACAACGTCGCCTGCGGGACACAGCAAGGGATGACGGACGAACTCGGCCGTATTCCTACACTGGTAGCCCTCTGACCTTTGACCTCTAAACGACCACACCATCTGCGTCGGCTGACTCCGCCTGATTCGGAATGGTCGGCACGGGCGCCGGTTCGAGGCCTGACCAGAACTCGGTCAGCAGCGTCGCCAGCGCCTCGGGGCGATCGAGCTGCGGAGACGAACCGGCTCCGGCGACGAGTTCCACCTTCACGTCAAGCTCCTCGGCGCGTTCCTCACACTGCGCGACAGCCGGCCGGCCGGCAGCCTCGCCGGTGCACACGAACACCGGCACGCCGCATTGCCTGAGTTCCGCGTAAGGCACAGGCATGAGCGATCGAGCCGCCTCGTCGAACATGCCCAATAACGCCCTCGGGTCGCTCCCGCGTAACTGGTCGTTACGCAGCGTTGCAGGCTCCGGCTCCGGCCCGGCACAGATGAGGGCCAAGCTGAGCACTTTGCCGAGCGTCTTCTCGGGTGCCGCGACGCACGAGTGCGCGGCGACGAGGGCGCCAAAGCCGTGGCCGACCAAGTGCACCGGCCGACGCGCGGCCGCCGCTGTGAACGCTACGTCCAGGTCCCTGGCCAGGGCGGCGATCGTGTACGCGGCCATGTCGCCGACACCGGGGGTCTCGTGCTGGCCGCGCTGGTCGATGGCGAACGTCCGGTATCCGGCGTCGGCCAGGATCTCCATCAGCGGCAGGAAGTCCTCCTTGGCACCGGCGATTCCGGGAACCAGTACTGCTGTCGGTGCCGGCTGCGCCGCGGCGCCGACACGAGCCTCAAGAGCACTGAGAGGACCGTTGGGCGCGGGCAGGAGCATTCGGGTGATCGTGCTGGCCACAGTGGGGTTTCCTCGATTCCTCTCGGGCTGACGGAGCGTCGGAACGCCAGAACACGCGCGCCATGTGCTCCATCCATCGCGCGCGGTTTCAGACACGCGGCCCGGCCAGGCCGACCACAGGTTCGTAGGGCCTGAGCGCGGCGCGAAGTTCCTCGGGCAGTTCCGTCGGCTCCGTGCCGCCGGGAATCCGGCGCACACACGCGGTCGTCTGCTCGCCGACCGCCACCAATTGCGCCGCGCCGCGCACCCGGTAGTAGTCGAAGCGCATCGTCACCTTGTTGTCCCTGATCTCGCGCAGCGACATCCGCACTTCGACGCAGTCGCCCGCGAACAGCTCGTCGAAGAAGTCGCAGCGGCTGGCCGTGGTGACCATCGCGAAATCGCCCTGCAAGGCGCTCATCACGCCGGGAGCGTGCGCGAACAGAAAGCTCTCGCGGCAGTGGCCCTGCCAGAGGAAGTAGTTACTGAAATACACGTTCCCGACGAGATTCGTCTCTTCGAGCAGGACCTGGTGCCGGTAGTTGTAGGTTCGCTCCTGCCACATCGACGCCTCCAGTCATCACGGCCACGGCGAGCGCCGCGTCCTGCATTCCGGCCACTGCCTCGACTGCCGCCTCGACCGCCGCCCCGGCTCCATCAGCCGCATCGACCGCCTCGACCGGAGCGAGCCGCGCAGGCAGCGCCAGCACAGCGATCGACTCGCCGCCGCTGCGCAACAGGACCCATCCGTCCTCGAACACGCCGCCGAGGACGAGCGGCGCGCTCGGCGCGCGGCCGTACTTGGCCAGGCACTCGCTCACCGTCCAGAGGCGGGCGGCCGTGGCGGCTTCCGGCTCGACGAGCACCGCCCGAAGCGGCGCCCAGAGATCGGATACGCCCGCGCCGAGAGCGTCGAGCACGCCGGCGGTCTGCGCGCCGCGTACCAGCTGCCAGTCCACCGCGGTCTGCGTTCCCGCACCGGTTTGCAGCGTCAACGCTCCGCAGTGGCTGCGCGACATACCGCGCGGCGGCCGGGCCGTCGGCACAGTCCGCCCGCCGGATCTGCGGATGATCTCGATGCCGATGCCCCGATCGAGGCCAAGGGCGAGCGCGCCACGTTCAAGCAGCACACCGAAGAGTCCTGGCGGCCAGGGGGTTTCGCGCGGCAGCGGACCGACGTCCTTGAGCCGCAGCCCGCGCCAGCAGGCGACGAGGATCCCGGCGCCGTCGACGACGTCGAGGTCCCATACGTAGACTCCCCCGTCGGCGCTGCGCTCGTGAGCGTGCACGTCGACCGTGGCGCCGGTGGTCTCGCCGCTCGCCCAAAACGCTTCGCAGCCGACCGGAAGCACACGACGATGCGGCACGCAGGCCTGAAGCGCGTGGATGGCCGCGTCGTTGCAGCCGATTCCGCCGAGCAGCAATCCGGCTCCGGCTGCGCGATCGCCCGTGAACCAGCGGACTGACTTATCGCCGAGGATTCGGACCCTGACCTGCCGGGCGCGCAGACTGTGCAGCGAGTGCACCCTGCGGAAGACGCCCCGATGGAAGTAGAGCGGCCCGTAAAGGTCTTCGGCCTTGGCATCAGGAGCCTGAGCCTGTGATTGCCCGGGCCCGGATTCGCCCGGGATCCGCGCGACGGCAGTGGATGCGTGCGGCGCCGGGTCGAGCGGGAAGCGGGCGGTGAAATGGTCGGTGCGGAAGCCGGTCTCGTCACTGCGCAGAGCCACTGTCACAGCGTCGCCGTCGATCAGCGCGCACAGCCGCAGAACACGCGGAGCGTCGCCGTCCAGGAGCACCGGGTGATCGAGTGCGATGTCCGCCGCGAGGCGAAGCGGACGGCCGGCGAGCGCACAGGCCGCCTCGGCCATGGCCTCAAGACCGACCACCGCCGGCAACACCAGCGCGCCGTCGATCTGGTGGTCGCGCAGGTACGGGTCCGTGTCCGTGCTGATCCGGGCCTCGGCGACGAGTTCCACGCCGCGATAGTGCACGCGGATGGTCTCCAGGAAGCGCATCGTCTCGACTGACCGGCCCGCCGGCTGGGTGTCTTGGGGCGGCAGGCCCAGCCGTCCGTGCACGGCAACGCTGGACGGAAGATCCGGAGCGTCGGCCAGGGCGAGAAAAAGCTCGACGCCCTCGTGCACCGCGATCGGCGTGACGTCGTGCCTGAGCAGTTGATCGAGTACGCCGAGCCGCTCCCCCATACCCGCGCCGGACCAGACAGACCAGTCGACGTTGATCGTCCGGCAGCCGGGCAACGCCTCCGCGAGCCGCTCGACGCGCTCGCGCATCAGGCCATTGGCGAGAGCGTAGTGGCATTCGCCGGGCATTCCATGGCGGCCGATCACCGATCCGAAGGTGATCAGGAGCCGGATCCGGTCGCGGTCGACGGCTGCGAGCAGGCAGTCGAAGCCGCCGCTCTTCGGCGCGAGGTGCGCGCGGACGTCGGCCGCAGTGAGGTCCGCGAAGCGACGCGGCACGTTGCTCCCGGCGGCGTGCAGGATGCCGCTGATCGGGCCGAGATCGCGGATGAGTGCGGCCACGGCCCGCGCCGTCGCGGCCTGGTCGGCGATGTCGGCACTCTGATAGGCGAAGCGGATCCCGGCTCCGGCCAGGCGGTCGAGATTCCGCCGGAGCACCGCGTCCCGTGCCGGATCGCTGCGGCCCACGAGGCCGAGCGCGAGCCCGTCGCGTTCGGCCAGACGCGCGGCGCATTCGTAGCCGATGCCCTTCCCGCCGCCGCTCACCAGGAGCACATCACCCACACTGAGCACGGACTGCGCAGCGCCGGGGAGTGAATAAGGCTGAGATTCGGGCTCGTGGACCGAACCGTCCTCGTGCACGACGAGCCGCTGTAGCCGCCCGGGCCGCGCCGCCGCGATCGAGCCGCCGGCTTCGAGACCGGCCGGTGACGCAGGCACCTCAAGCACGGTGATGCCCAGCTCCGGGTGCTCTCGATGAAGGCTGCCCGCGAAACCGGTGAGTGCCGAACCGTGCGTGACGAGGATCAACCGGCCAACGTCCACGGCCGCGCATGACACGGCGAGGAGTAGTTCGACGGCGCCCGGCGCGTCGGGCTCGGGCAGATAGAGCAGTTCCGCCCGCCCCCGCGGGTCGGATCCCAGGATGCTCGCAGCCGCCTCGGACAACGGTCCGGCGGCGACGCGGACGCGCCCGGGTCGATCGGCCGGGCTGTGCGCGGCCGAGGTCGCGGCCGAGGTCACCACGTGGGGCACGTCCGTGAAGCAGCGGATCCACGGTCCGACCCCGTGGCAGACGCCGCCCGCGCCGACGCCGTCGCCTCGGACGGGGAGGGCTTTGAGCAACTCCACCATCTCGGCGATGCTCGCGTCGGCGAGGGTGAGCGGCGCCGCGGGAGCTTCGCGGCCGACGGCGCGCGCGCACTCGGCGACGAGCTGAGCCACCTTCAGAGATGACAAGTGCAGGTCGCTGAGCAGGCGCAGGCTGAGATCGAGCGAGTCCGGCGAGAGCTCGGTGGCCTGCGCGACAAGGCGCAGAACGACTGCGGGGACGTCGGACGACCCGCCTTCCCCGGTCTCGGCCTCCGGCGCGGGAATCGGAGCGGGGGCCGGCACGGCCACACGCTCGGCCAAGTCCACGAAGTCTTCGAGCCCTGTATCTGTGTCTTCACCGTCTTCACCGTCTTCACCGGGCGCGATGGCGCACGGGTTGCCGATGAACACCCGCTCGCGCCATGGGTCGATCGGCCGAGCGGCTCGGCCTGCGAAGAGCGGCGCGGCGTTCGTGAGCGCGCCGCTGGCGTAGAGCGCCGCGGCGGTCTCGGCACGTGCGCGGTGACCGTCCGCGCCCACGTCGAGCGAGACGCATGGCGACTCGCCGTCGGCGACCAGTGCCGCCAACGTGCGTCCCGGACCGATCTCGCACAGAAGATCGGCCTGCGCGCAGACGTGCTCCAGCGCCTCGTGGAAGCGCACCGGCGCGGTCATTTGCCGGACCAGGAGTTCGAGCACGTCATCCGCCGGATCAAGGACACGTCCGGTCACTGCGGAGAACACGGGCCTTTTCGTACGAGCGAACTGCGCCGCGCGCAGGAAGTGCTCGAAGGCAGTGGCGGCGGGTGCGACCGCCGGCGAGTGGAACGCGTGCGCGACAGGCAAACGCGCCGCCGCCACCGAGCGGCCCGCAGCCCGCGCCGCCACCAGATTCAGTTCCTTGATGGAACCCGCCACGACGTGGGACCAGGGTCCGTTGAAGGCGGCGATCACGACGTCAGTGCCGATACACAGCTCGCGGGCCGTCGAAGCGTCCGCGGTCAAGCTGAGCATGCCGGTGTCCGGCGCGCTCAGGGCGGCCATGAGTCGTCCGCGCACCCCGACGAGACGCGCGCCGGAAACGGGGTCGAGTACTCCGGCCCAGACCAGCGCGGCGAATTCGCCGAGACTGTGGCCGAGCGCCGTGACGGCGGACACGCCAAGGCGCTCAAGCCAGCGCAACCCGGCCAGCGTCTGCTGATGAATGGTCAGCTGCGCATTCGCGGACCCGGCGGCTGCCCCGCTGAGAGTCTCCCCCTCGGTATCATCGTTCTGCGACCGGGTCTCCCATCGAGCCAGATCATCTCCAATCACGCCGAAGCCGCTGCGGATCGGGGCGCCCTGCCCAGGGAAGAGCAGTGCGACACGGCCATGGCAGGCCTCGCCGATCCACACTCCCGGCCGTGTCGCAAGCGTTCTGCGACGAATGCCGCCGAGGAGATCCGCCGCTTCGGCAGCGCGCCGGGCAAGTGTTTCCGGCGATCCCGCGATCAAGGCCACGCGGACGGCGCCGTCGTGCCCCGTGCCAGCCGGTGCGCAGGCCAGGTCCTGCAATTCGGACTCTGAGAAGCGCGTCGCGTTGGCCGCGAGACGACGCAACCGGTCCGCGACGTGCCCTCGGTCCGCGCCGCTGACCAGGAACAGCTCCTCCTGTGGAGGGCGCGCCCTGGCCGACGGCACGGTGCGCGCCGCCGCCGAGACCGCCCGCGGCCGGGCAGGACCCTGATCCGCGCCCGGCTCGGCGAGTACCAGGTGGGTGTTGATGCCGCCGAAGCCCATCGCGCTGACCCCGGCCACGCGCGGGCCTTCGGGCCAGAGCTCAGGGCGGTCGAGCACGCGCAGGACCGCTTGCCCGCCGCACAGTTCGGGTCGCGGCCGCTCGCATCCGGTCGCGGGCGGCAGGATCCCGGTGGCCACGCTCCACGAGGCCTTGATCAGTCCCGCGATTCCGGCGGCCGCCTTGGTGTGGCCGATGTTCGCCTTCACCGAGCCGAGCGCCGCCAGCGTGTTCGCACCCTGACACAGCTCGGTCAGTGCCCGCAGTTCCACGGCGTCGCCGACCGCGGTTCCGGTGCCGTGGCCCTCGACGAGGCCGAGCCGCGCCGGCTCGATCCCCGCGTGCGCGTAGGCACGACGCAGCGCGAGAAGTTGACCGGCGGCTTCGGGCCGGGTGATCCCTCCGGCGCCATCCGACGAGACGCCCCAGCCGAGGATCTCCGCGTAGACCGGCAGGCCTGCGGCCGCCGCGTCCTCGGCGCGCATCAACGCAACCATTCCGCAGCCCTCGCCCGGGATGAAACCCGTGGCCCGCTCGTCATAAATGCGCATGCGGTCAGCGGCCAGTGCGCCGAGCCGCGCGAAGCCGACCAGTTCGAAGGGGTCGAGGCTGATGTCTACGCCGCCGGCGAGCACGAAGTCCGCACTCGCATCCCGCAGCTGGCCGCAGGCCGAGATCACGGCGAGCAGCGAGGAGGCGCAGGCGCCGTCGACGGTGAATCCCCCGCCGTGGAAGTCGTACTGGTTGCAGATCCGCCCGGCGATCGTGTTCGCGAGCGAGCCGGCCAACGTTTCGTCGTTCGGCGCGGTGAACGGCTCAAGGAAGCGCTTTTCGACACCGGCGAGCACCGTGCTGACGATGTCCGCAGGCAGCGATTGCTCCGCGAGGCTGCCGGCCAGAACCGAGCGCACGTAAGGCCAGCGCAGCCGGAGCGTGTGCGCTCGCGTGACCTCTCCGGTCAAGCTGTTGCCGACCACCACGGCCACTCGATCCCGATCGAGACCCTCGCCCTCCGGGAATCCGGCATCCGCCAAGGCCCGCGCCGCGGTCTCAAGGGCCAGCCAGTGCGCCGGATCGGCGGACCGGTACAGCTCACCGGGCACGCGGAAGGCGGCCCGGTCGAATTCCCAGCCCTCCAGCACACCGACCCGCGTGCCGTAGAGGCTGTCGGGACGCGTGCGGCCGGCATCGTGGTAATCGGCCAGGGCCAGGCGTTCCACAGGCATGCGGCGAAAGGCCCGGCGCTGATTGAGCACGCTGTCCCACAGCTGCCCGGGATCGTCAGCATCCGGATACCGACAGGCCATCCCGACGACGGCGATGCGGCCGGAAGAGGAGGTGCGCGCGGACATGTGGCTCCTCAGGACGCTTCCACGGCGCCGGCTGCGTCCACCGCGTCCACAGTGAGCCGCCGCCGTGCGGACGTTTGCTCCACCCGCGGCTGAGGGATGCGGCGCGGCCGGCGCAGGTCGAGCCCCACCAGAACGGCCCCCCGCAGCGCACAGGTGATCACCAGGGCGAAGAAGAACCCGAAGACGATGTGCACTTGCACCAAGAGCCCGTAGACCGCGGCCGCGGTGAGACCGAACACGACCTGGTTGCGCGTGCGCGAGGGCGTGGTGCCCGGGTCGGTGATCATGTAGTTGGTGAAGAGCACGAACGCGCTGCCGGTCACCGGCAACAGAGCGCTGATCGTCGAGACGTCCGTGAACGCGCCGCGGACCAGCGCCTGGAGCACGAACCCGCCGACCCAGCCGAGAATCAGCGGCATCCTGCCGGTGAGCTTCCCGTTGAGCATCGAACCCAGGACCAGCACGACAGCAGGGGGGACCGCCGCCCACCAGCCGGGCAGCCACTCGGTGAACTGGTACGGCGGCGCGATCCCGACCCAGGGGAAGAGCAGCAGCACCGCGACGATGCCGGTGTTGCTGGGGTTGAGCACGTGGCGGCCCGCGCCGCGGACCCGGATCCGGATCAGGTATTTGCTGGAGACGCCGACGACCGCGGCCAGCACCGTGGCGCTGATGTTGCTTCCGGAGTAGAGCAGCATCGCGCAGGCCAGGCCGCCGATGTAGGCGGGCAGGAAGAAGTCGGTCACCCGTCCGGCCGGTGCCAGCCATCGCGGCCTGCGCCGACCCGCGGCGGCGTCCACGCTTTCGAGCACCGCCTCCGTCGCCACCGCCGCCAGCACGGCGAGGACCGGCGTCGCGTATGCCTGCTCGAATCCCAGGACCGTGTGTCCCAGGACCGTGGCGACCGTGATGGAGAAGGCGAACTGACGCAGTGCCATGCTGCGCTTGTCGCAGCTCTTCCCGGTCGCGCCCTTTTCGCAGCCCTCCTCGGCCTCAGCCTTGTCACACGCGTTTGCCGTCCCGTGCCTTCCGGAGGCCGCACTCAGAACGTTCATACGGCGAGCGTCCATACGAAGAGTGCTCATACGGGAAGCATTGATACGGGCGATGTTGATACGGACAGTATTGATACGGGCAGTGTTCATCGGATCTCCGCGGTCGTGCCGTCGTCGGCGAGTACGAGCGTGTGCCATCCGGAACCGAGGGACACCGTGGCGCTGTGCCGCACACCGTGTGAGTCCCGCCAGTCGATCCCGACCCGCAGCAGCCCGCTGATCCGCTCTCCGCCGAGGCCGAAATGCAGGTCGGGCGCGGCGACTGCGCCGTGCCCGTTCGCCGGGAAGACCTGCTGACGGGTGACGGCGCCGCCGGGTAGTTCGAGCGTTGCGACGGCGCCGATCGCGGGCGCGCCGACGCCGGAACCTCCAGCCGAGGCAGGCAGCCGCAGCCGCAGCCCGACGAACGGCCCTGCCTGCGATTCGTTGTGATAGAGGAAGGACTGTCCCCACTGGTTCGCCGCGACGTAGTCGAGCCTCCCGTCGCCGTCCACATCACCCACCGCGAAGCCACGTGTGACGGCGGTCGAGCCGACGCCGATCTTCTGCGCGACGTCGACGTAACGGCCGGAGGGCGTGCGCACGAAGAACGTGTCAGGGTCGTGTCCTGACACCTCGTCGCCGGGCTCGATGTTCGGCCACAGCTCGGGGTGGCGCAGGATCAGGTCGTTCGACGTCGCGGCCTCCTGGAGCTGCGCCCAGCGGTCGGTGTGCCCGGTCACGAAGCCGGTCGCGTGCATCACCTGCGGATAGCCGGAGTTGTCGAAGTCCGCCGCGACCACGTCCCAGGTCCAGCCGGAGTGGGCGAGGCCGAGTTCGTCGCTGTGGTCGTCGTACGGCGCGAAGCCTCGGTCGAGGTCGGCGGCGAGTTGCGCGCCGGAAACCGTCGGCTGGAAGACGAAGTTGCTCTCCTCCAGCGCGAACGGCTCGGTGATGTTGCTGACCAGGATCGATTCGCTCCCGCTGCGGTCCAGGTCCGCGAAGGCCACGCCCATGCCCTTGAACGAACCGTTGCCGAGCACCTTCGACTTCGGCGTGGTGAAGTGCCGCTGCCCGACCGCGGCGCGGAAGGCGAAGTGCCCCGGCGTGGACTGGTTGACCAGCAGCCGGTTGATACCGAAGTCGTTGGCCTGGTAGATGTCCGGCAGGCCGTTGTCGGCGAGGTCCTGGGTGCCCAGCGCGAGCGTCCAGCCGGTGAGCGGCCGCGGTCCGAAGGCGTCGGGCACCTCGGCGTAGTGCACGTCCGGGGACGCGCCGCCGCGAGCCGAGACGAAGCGGAACAGGTGCAGCGTGCCGCCGTTGTGCGCGTTGGAGAACGAGGACGGCATCTGGAGTTCCGGCTGCACGGCCGTCGGGTCGAGCACTCGGGCGCCGTCCGGGAAGTAGTTCCCCACGACCAAGTCGAGGTGCCCAGTACCGTCATAGTCGCCGTACGTCATGGCGTTGCTGCTCCACACGGGGTGCCCCGGGACCAGTTCACGTGCCACGAACGCGCCGGGACCAGGTGCGACTCCCGGCTTGCGCATGAAGATCACCGGAGAGCGCCCCCAGTAGTACACGACAAGGTCCTGCCACCCGCTCCCGGTGAGATCCGCGGGGACGCAGCCCATCGGCGCCTCGTACGAGGGCTGGTACAGCCCGGCCGGCACCAGAGTGAAGGGCCGGTAGCGCTGCCCGGTCGTGGGCGCCGGCTCGACCGTGACAGTGTCCGTACGCGGGTCGACCAGACACACGTCGTGGGAGACGGCGCCGCCGTCCACCGCGAACAGCGCAGCCGCCGCCCCCACCGAGGAAATCCAGGCGCTGATGTGCTTGTAAACAGGCGCGACAGGCCGCAGCATGCGCTCTCCCGCCCGATCGGGCGAGTCGAGCGGGTACGCGGTGAAGTGAAACGGCGCCGCCGCGGCAC
>NZ_DASYZI010000231.1:0-45552 GCF_035946395.1 Actinocrinis sp. | reverse complement strand
CGCGGGTCGTGCGTCGATGTCGCGGGCGACGTTCATTCGGCGGTTCAGTGGGGCGACGGGGATGGCGGTGGGGGAGTTCATGACGGGGTTGCGGATGGCGATTGCGGCGGACATGCTCGCGGAGGGTGATCGGTCGGTCAGCGCGATCGCGGCGGCGGTGGGGTATCGCTCGGAGTCGGCGTTCGGCCGCGCGTTCCGTTTGGCGACCGCGACCACCCCGGCCCGCTTCCGCACCAACACACGGCCGGTCGGCACGCACAAGCGGGTCAAGAGGATCTGACCGTTCCGACGACATCAGTCAGAACTTTCCACACGTCTCGTACGCTGCGCCCAGTCCGGGCGCGATAGCAGCAGCCACCGGCTCTTCAGTTGCGGAACTTCCGTATGGCGTGTATGGCGGCAGGGTGCCGGTGAAGCGGCGGCAGTGGCTCGCGGGAGGCGGCCTTAGGCCGTCTTTAGCCCAAACATCTTTCGAAACGACCCTCTGGTACCCGTCATCAGCCTTGACTTATATCTAAAGTCGGCTGAACATGTCTCCTGCGCAACGCCGCCGCGGCGCCGGCTCAGCACCTCCCGCCATGCCCAGCAGACCAAGCTCAGCAGACCGAGCAACGTGACTCGACGGAGGTATTCGTGCTCTTACTACCCAGGCTTCGGCGGCGGACCCGGCTGGTCGTCGCCTTCTTACTCGCGACCGCGATCGCGGTGCCCGCCTTCGGCGCGACCGCGACGAGGGCCGTGGCGGCCACGTCGCAGCCCTGCGATATCTACGCGTCCGGCGGCACGCCGTGTGAGGCGGCGTACAGCACCACCCGGGCGCTTTACGCCTCGTACAATGGCCCGCTCTACCAGATCCAGCGCAGTTCGGACAGCAGCACCCTGAACATCGGCCTGGCGTCCGCCGGCGGGACCGTCAACTCGGCGCCGCAGGTCTCGTTCTGCTCCGGCACGACGTGCACCATCACGCTGCTGTACGACCAGAGCGCCAACGGCAACAACATGCCGATCTCACCGGGCAAGTCCTGTTCCGGCTGCTCGAACGGCATAGGCGGCCCCGGGCCGAACGGTTCGGACGTCGGCTCGAACGCGATGGCGCTGCCCGTGACGATCGGTGGCCAGTCGGCCTATGGCGCGCTGTTCAACGCCATAGGCACCGGCTATCGCAACAACAGCGCCAAGAACGTGCCCACTGGCTCGCAGCCCGAGGGTATGTACATGCTGACATCGTCGAACCTCACGAGCGGCAGCTGCTGCTTCGACTTCGGCTCGGCCGAGACCAACGACTCCGACGACGGCAACGCGACCATGAACGCGATCTACTACGGCACCGCCTGCTGGACCGGGGGCTGCTCCGGCACCGGTCCCTGGGTGGGCGGCGATCTGGAGAACGGCATGTACTTCAGCAACACCGGCCCGAACCCGTCGAGCATCCAGAGCGAGACGGGCTCGTTCCTGTCCGCGTGGGAGAAGAACAACGGCACGACCAACTTCACCCTCAAGTACGGGAACGGACAGCAGGGCGGGCTGACCCAGTCCTACTCCGGGGCGCTGCCCAACGGCTACAACCCGATGAAGGTGCAGCCCTCGATCGAGTTGGGCACCGGCGGGGACAACAGCCCGCAGGGCAAGGGAGAGTTCTTCGAAGGCGCCGTCGTGGCCGGCTTCCCCTCCGACGCCACCGAGAACGCCGTGCAGGCCAACATCACCGCCGCCGGATACGCCGGCAACACCACCACGTTCTCCACGAGCGAGGCCGTTATCAGCCTGAAGGCCCACGCCAACGGCAAGTACGTCGACGCGGCGAACAGCACCACCTCGCTGATAGCGGACGCGACCTCGATCGGCTCGGCCGAGACCTTCGACATGATGACCGGCACCGACGGCACCGTGAACCTGCGGGCGCACTCCGACCACGACTGGGTCACCGCCGAGAGCGCCGGGTCCGCGCCGTTGATCGCGAACCGCGGGGCGGTCGGCCCTTGGGAGACCTTCGATCTGATTCATAACGCTGATGGCAGCGTCAGCTTCCGTTCCTATGCCAACCGCGAGATCGTGACGGCTGACAACGCTGGTGCGTCGCCTCTCATCGCCAATCGCACTGCCATCGGGCCGTGGGAGGAGTTCGACCTGGTCCGCGACACCGTTCCGGTCAGCTTCCGAGCGCACGCGAACAACCAGATCGTGACGGCTGACAACGCTGGTGCGTCGCCTCTCATCGCCAACCGCACCGCCATCGGTTCGTGGGAGACCTTCGATCTGATCGGCAACGGCGACGGCAGCGTGAGTCTGCGTGCGCACGCGAACAGCGAGATCGTGACGGCCGACAACGCTGGTGCGTCGCCGTTGATCGCGAACCGCACTGCCATCGGTCCATGGGAGGAGTTCGACCTGGTTCCCAACACCGACGGCAGCGTGAGCCTTCGCGCCCACGCCAACCACGACATCGTGACTGCCGACAACGCCGGTGCGTCGGCGTTGATCGCGAACCGCACCTCGATCGGTCCGTGGGAGGAGTTCGACCTCATCTTCGACTGATCAGACACCTGATCAACCAGCCGGTCGGACGACGTTCCACCGGTCACGACAAGCGACGAGACCTCTGATTCATCGACCGACCCGACGGCCGGGGCGCGACATCATCAGAGGTCTCGTTCGCGTTCACGCGGTACTGACCGGAGAGGCTGCGTCGACCGATGTCACCCGCCAGGCGTGATCGGGATGGTGCTCGCGCCCGCGCCGCCGGTCACGTTGTTGGAGGCGTACACGACGTTCGGGTTCGAGGTGCACGCGGTCTGGTCCTTGATGTCGAAGCCGTAGCCGGGCGCCGAACCGAGATCGAGGGTGTTGCCCTTGAAGGTGTTGCCGCAGCCGAAGCCGGTGTAGAGCTGCTCGACGAGGATGCCCTGCTGGTACGCGTTGACGCCGGTGTTCCCGTTGACCTGGTAGCCGTTGCCCTTCACGTCGACCCAGGCCACCGCCGAGTTCGCGCCGGCCTCGCCGGTCGCGTCAAAGGAGTTGCCCTGGACCAGACCGCCCGTGGTGCCCTCCTTGATGTCGATGTTCTCGGCGGTGATGTTCGGGCCGAGCGTGTTGTTCTGCACGACGTCGTTGTTCGACGTGTCCGGCTGCCCGCCGCTGTACGTGCCCCAGTTGCTCTGCGCGGAGCCGATGTAGATGCCCTCGCCATATCCGGCCTGGTACTTGCCGGTGTCGTGCACGTGGCAGTTCTCGACGATGTCGTTGCTGCTGAAGGCGCGCAGGTGGATCGCCTCGTCGCCGATGTCGTATACGGTCAGCCCGTCGATCGTGTCGTGCGCGCCGCCGTCGACGACGACGCCCTTCTGGAATGTCGTGACACTGAAGCCCCGCAGAATCCAGTAGCTGGCCTGGAGATGGACGCCGTACGCGCTGTCGACGCTGGAGCCGGTGATGACCGCCGTCGACGGTCCGGTGAGCGTGATCGGGCTGCCCGCCGTGCCACTGATCGTCGCGTTGTACTGGCCGGAGTACGTGCCTGCGGCCAGGCGGATCGTCTCGCCGGGCACGACCGACTTGAGAGCTTGCGACAGCTGGCTTCCGGTCGAAACGTCGACCGTGGTGCCGGACGATGACGTACTGCTCGCGCTGGGGGACGGCGACGCGGAAGCCGAGGCAGAGGCAGACGATGATGGAGTCGGCGTAGGCGTCGCCGTCGTCGTCTTGCTCGGGCTGGGGCTCGCACTCGGAGAGGGTGGGGGAGTGCTTCCGGAGCCTGAGCCGGTAGCGATCAGGCTGAGGTCGTCCGCGTGGTACGTGCCCTGCGCGTACCATCCGTGCACGTATACGGTGATCGACGTGGTCGTCGCACCGGTCGTGAAGGTGGTGGACAGCTGCTGCCAGGTGGTGGCCGACGGCGTCCAGTTCTCGGTATAGCCGATCGCGCCAAGGTAGACGTACGCACCCTCCACGTACCCTGACAGTGTGTAACCGGTGTTCGGCTGGACGGCGACGGTCTGCGTGCACTGAGCGTCGTCGGAGCTGGTCGCGGCTCCGGCGAGCGAGTACGAGCCCGAGTGAACCGGCGTGGTGGTCACGCTCCCGGTGCCCGCGTCGCAGGTCCACGGCGAGAGCGCGGCCGACTCGAATCCGGGGTTCGACAACAGGTTCGTGGCGGCGCGGGCCGGCCCGGCGAACATCCAGGCCCCGGCGATCAGGGCCAGCGAGGTGGCGCCGGTCGCGGCGACCACGCCGAGCATGGAGGCCCGTTTGCGGCCGAACCAGCCGGCCCGGCGTTTGTGCGTGACGTGCGTGAAGCGCGAGACGTGCATGGACGAGTTCCTCTTCCTTTTGCTTCCGCGGAATCGGTCCGGCACACACGGCCGTGTCGCGCTGCGCGAGCGGCGGCGTCACGACGACGGTGCGCGAGGTCCTGTCAGCGACGAGGGTGCGCCGCGGACCGCGTCTGGCGGTCCACCGCCGCCCTGGATCAGAACTCGGTGGCTACCACGATTGGACTAGACCAGCTGTCTTGTCAACGCCTGTGGCGGGCTCGGTCCGTGACCACTGCGGATGCGGGAAAAGTAGAGCGGGGAAAGGCAAGATGAGAATGATGTCGCAGGTGATCGCAGGTGATCGCAGGTGATCGCAGGTGATCGCAGGTGATCGCAGGTGATCGCAGGTGATCGCAGGTGATCGCAGGTGGTGGCAGACGGTGGCAGACGACTGGTTGCGGCCGGATACGGCTGGATACGGACGGAAACGACTGCGGGACCGGCGGACGAGTTGAGACCGTCCGCCGATCCCGCGGTGATTGTTCACCTGCCAGAGCGGCACTTCGTGTTCGTATGCGTGCGCAGCGTCGCGCGCCTTGGAGGCTCGCAGTTGCGGCCGGCGACGCTGCCGGGGTCGACTACCAGCTGCCGCCGGCGCCGCCGCCACCGGACGAGCCACCGCCGAAGCCGCCGAAAGTGCTGCTGCTGCTGGCGGCGGGCGCGGACGTCGTCGCGTTCGCGGCGCTCGCGGTGACCAGGGTGAGGCCGAGGGCCGCGATCGTCGCGGCGGTCAGGGTCGCGGCTGTCAGTGCTCTGCGCACGGGAACCTGCCTTCCTTCCGTGGAGGGGAGACGTACGTTGTGAGTGAAGCAGCAGTGGCCAGACATCCGCCAGAGCAGATCCACACAGGGCAACGCGTGAGAAGGCTCGCAGATCAGTCTCCGGACACCGCCACGCCGCAGAGCATGTCCCACATCCGATATGCGCAGCTGGTCGTCTTCACCCCGACACGCCGTCTGCCGACGATGCCCGGCGCCTGAAATCGACACTCGGCCGGCTCGGCGAACTGTCCGGATACCGATCGTGTTACACAGGTAGGTCACGCTCAGGATTCGAATATGATGCGAGTCACATTGACGCGCGGATGGGTGCCCTGACCGCCCTTGACCGAGGATGGGGGAAATGCGTGGCGCAGTCGATCGATGTCGAGTGGCCGGGGCGGCGGCAGACGGTTGATCTTGTGCGTACCCGCCTCAAGCGGCGTGGCGTGCCCGCGCAGGCTGTGCCGATCGTGCTGCTGGTGGGGCGGCGGGGGACCGGGAAGACGCAGCTGCTTGAACGATTGCAGCGGGAGTTCGGGGACCGCAGTCCGTTGGCGGTCATCGACTTCGCGCACGCCCGGGATCAGAGCCCGCATGATGTGATGCTCACGGTGATGCGGGCGCTGAGCCGGCGGGTGCGTGCGGTCGGGGTGATTCCGCTGCCGCGACTGCTGCTCGGGCTCAAGACGATCGAGGCGCAGGACGGGACGCTGCCGACCGGGCCGACGCCGGGGTTGGCCGAGGACGTCATCGGGGATCTGGCGGATCTGCTGCCGGCCGGGTTCTTGTGGGCCAGGGCCGTGGCCAGGCTCGCGGTGCGGCTGGCGTATTCGATCAGCAATCGACGTCGCGGCGTCTACCTGGAGTGGTACAAGAACGAACTGCGCACTGCGGCGCCGGAGAATGCGCTGCCGGAACTGCGCAGGCTCGCGGGCTCGAACGACGACCGGATCTGGCGGGTGCTGGTCGCCGCGCTGCTCGACGATCTCGCCGAGGATTTCAACCGGTTCAGCTTGCGGCATGGCAGGCGGCTGACGAACTGCCTGCTGACGGTGGACCGGGCGGGTGCGCCGGCCGGGCGGGCGCTGCTGGACGCGATCGCGGCCGAGCGGCGGGGAACGCGTGAGTGGGGGCCGGATCCGCTCGTCGTGGTCGCGGCGCAGGCCGTGCGGCCGGAGCAGGGCATCGCCCGCAGCGCGGATCCGCTTTTTGTGATGCCGGAGCTTGTCGAGGTGGAGCGTATCGACGCCGTGTCGCGGCGGGTCGATGCCGAGATGCTGCTGCCGCTGGGGAAGGGTCTGCGGTTTTTCGGCTACGACGCGGATCGTAAGGCTGCTGACTATGTGGGTGATCTCTCGGAAGGGCACCTGGCCTCTGCGTGTCTGATCGCTGCTTCGTTGCGGTCGGCGCGGGCCGGTGAGGTCGCCCGGCTGCTGGAGCGGCCGCTCTCGGTGTCCGATGCGGCGCCCAGGCCGTTGTACGAGTTGATCGCGGACGGGCTGCTGCCGGACAGGACCGGCAGAGAGATCCAGACGCTGCGCCGCGCGCTGCCCGTGTACGCTGCGGCGTTCGAACCCGAACAGGTCGCCTTCGACAGTGTGTACAGATCAGGAGTCGAGCACGGGGACGTGGCCGACAGTCTCGATCGGCTGTTGTTGGTGGAGGCGAGCGGTGTGCGGATGTATCCGCTGCTGCGGCGGGCGTTGGTGCGGCGCCTCGCTCTCGACGAGGGGGAGTGGGTTCGCGTCCACGCGGCATTCCGGGATCATTATCGTGATGCCGGGCATGATCTCGGGTTCTGGTATCACAGCCTTGCGTTGGTGAGGCTGGATCAGGGCACTGCGCTTGATGAGCTGGTGGGCTGGCTTGACGGTGTGCTGGATCTGGAACCGGCGCGCAAGTGGCACGACGACTTCCTGGCGCCGATCGCGTCGGCGCCCAACCGGCTCGCCGCGGACCGCGATCCGGAGGACTGGGTGACGCAGCTGGCCGGTCCGGAGATCGCCGGCGACCGTAGGCGCGTCGTCAAGCGGTTGCTGGTCACGATGTGGCTGCACGGCGACCGCGACTTCGATCCCACGCACCGGCTCGCCGCCTCGGCCGCCCACGAGTACGGCGCGCTGCCTCGGCTGCGCCAGGGGGAGAACCGGGTGTTCACCGAGCGGGCAGCCTACTACCGGAACCTCGCGAACTATTGGCACCCGAGGGGGGACGTATGAGTCTGAGGGAATGGTGGGGCGGACGCAGCCGCGCGCAGCGGCTCAGCGTGGTCGCCGTGGCGGCGGTGGTGGCTGCGGGCGTCTGGGGCGGGGTCAAGATCGGCGGTACGGTGTCGCACAGCAACCACACCTGCTCGAATCAGGGGGCGACGATCGTCCTGAAGGACGGCCCGGACGGCGAGTGCGTCGGGCTGTCGGATGGTTACTACGACTTCGAACCGTCCCTGCACCGGGTTGATCAGCTCATACTCACCGAGAATCAGTGGGTTGTCGGGCAGCACAAGCCGTACGTCAGCGTCGTCTACCTGCTGCCGATGCCGAGCGGCGACGCCGGCACCCTCAGCGTCCACACGGTCGAGGAGCAGCTCGACGGCGCCTACACGGAGCAGCACTACGCGAACCGCGACGATGTCGGCAGCGCCGGCACCCTGCCGTTGATCAGGATATTGATCGGCAACGGCGGGAACCTCTGGGACGGCGAGAGCGGTACGCTGCGCGACATCGAGGCCGGGGTGTCCAGTCAGCGCATCGTCGCCTTGGCAGGCCTCGGCGTCAGCCTCGCCTCGACGGTGTCCACCGTGCAGCAGTTGACGGGTGACGGCCTGCCGGTGGTCGGCGCGAGTGCGACTGCTGACAACCTGGACAACATCCCGGGCCTGGTGCGGATCACGCCGAGCAACAGCGACGAGGCCAAGGTGGTGCTCGCGTACGTGAAGGCCACGGCGGCCAGCGCCGCGCTCATCGAGGACGACAACCCGGCCGACTCGTACGCCCAGGCGCTGAGCCGGGACTTCACCGCCGACTATCCGGCCGCCGGGATCGTGGACAAGGAGATCTACGACACCAGGGATTCCGCCGACGTCGTCCAGAACCGGATCAACCAGATGCCTGCGGACCTCTGCATCGCGCATCCCGGTGTGGTGATGTTCGCGGGACGCTCGGCGCAGTTGACCGAACTGCTCCAGGCTCTGGCTTCACGGCCGTGCTCACGCCAGGACATCACGATCGTGACCGGCGGAGACGCCACCAACGTCACGCTCGACTCCACGGTCAAGACGACTCTCGGCAGTGGTGTCGCGGTGTACTACGCGGGCATCGCGCACCCGGACGAGTGGGGCGCGGGCACCGGCGCGCCGTGTGCGTACAAGTATCAGGGGTATGCGACGTTCTGCCAGGCCTACACACAGTTTCCGGCCGGCTCGCTTGCCGACGGCAACACGATGATGGGTTATGACGCCACGCTGACCGCCGTCACCGCCATCCGGCTCGCCGGCACGCAGCCGTCGCCACAGGGCGTTGAGACCGATCTCGGCGCCCTGCAACGCGCACACGTCGTGTACGGCGCAAGCGGCCCCATCGTGCTCAGCGCCGACTACGCCGGCGGACGCGGGAGCGATCCGCAGAACAAGCCGGTCCCGCTGCTCCAACTTGAGCCGAACGGCGATCCGCGCCTCATTCGGCTGACATGGCCTGAGGGGCAGCCGTCGTCGTTTTGAGCGGGAGTTGGGGCGCTCTCCATGTCGGCGTCCAGGTCGTGGCGCTTGGTGTGGCGTCGGATTTGTTGGTACGCCTGGAATCCAGGTAGCGGTGAAGTCTGGCGAGTGCGGGGTGCGGATCGCCGTCGCGCCAGATCACTGACATGGGATAGATCGGGGCCGGGTGGCGGATGGGGATGCGCCGCAGGTCGTAGTTGTCCGGCCACAGGTAGCGTGAGCGTTCGCCGATCAGGGTCGCGACGTCGGGCGAGTCGGCGATCTCGTCGAGCAGGGCCTCGTTTCCGAATACCGGCCCGAGCATGTCGATGGCGAGCCCGAACGCGGTGGCGAGTTCGGCGTAGTAGTCGGCGACCTCGCCGCGGGCGGCCAGGCCGGGCATCCAGATCCGGTGCCCGGCGAGTTGCGCGGGCGTGACGGTGCGGGCGTTGGCGAGCGGGTGACGGGGTCCGACGAGCAACTCGTGCGGTTCGTCGATCACCAGGTTCGTCCTGATCGAGGCCGGCAGGTTCTGCTGCGGGCGGACGGCGTGGAAGGTGGCGTCGATCGTCCCGGACGCGACGGCGTCGACTGCGGCGTCGACGTCGGCGTCCAGGGTCACGATGTCCAACTCGGTGTCGGGGTGCGTGCGGTAGAAGTCCTGGAGGAGGACGGCAGGCGCGATCCGCCGGTTGACGACGTCGACGCGCAGGGCGCGGCGACCGGGACGCACGGATGCGTCAGCGCGTTCCGCCACCCGCAGGAGTTCGCGGGCGTGCGGCAGGAACGCCTGGCCGTCGATGGTGAGCCGGGCGCCGCGGGCCGTGCGGGTGAACAGGCGGACTTCGAGGTCTTTCTCCAGCGCGGCGATGCGCTTGGATGCGGCCTGCTGGGTGATCGAGAGTGTGGCGGCGGCTTCCTGGAACTGGCCGGCATCCGCGACGGCGACGAACGTGCGCACGGCGTCGAGGTCCATGGGGTGGACCCTATCGGTACAACGCGGTGTTGTGGCTCGCCGTCTGGCCGGTTGTTTGATCTGGCATCTTCGCCTTGATTTGATTCGGCGCAATCAACGACGGGTTGTGCCGGGAGCGAGGGCGAGGGTGACGGGTGCGAGGCCTGGGGGCGAGACGAGATCTGGGGCGGCAGTTCGGCTGGCTGTGGGCGGCGTACGCGGTCAGCGCCTACGGCTCCGGACTGGGATTCGGCGCGTTCCCGCTGATCGCCGTCCTGGTGTTGCACGCCGGCCCCGCTCAAGTGTCCGCGCTGTCCGCAGTGGGGCCGGCGGTGGGCGCATTGATCGCACTGCCGCTCGCGCCGTGGGTGGAGTTTCGCCGCAAGCGGCCGGTGATGATCGGGATGGACCTGTCCCGGTTCGCCGCGATGGCGACGATCCCGGTCGCGTACGCCCTCGGCCGGCTGAGCTTCGCCCAACTGCTCGTCGTCTCGGCGGTGGTGGCCGCGGCCAAGATCGCGTTCAACGCGGCCGGCGGCGCCTATCTCAAGACATTGGTGCGGTCGGACGACCTGCTGGTCGCCAACGCGCGGTTCGAGTCGACGAACTGGAGCTCCATCGCGGTCGGGCCGCCGCTCGGCGGGGCGGCGATCGGATTGTTCGGGCCGGTCACCACCGTGGTCGCGGACGCGCTGAGCTACCTGCTTTCCGCGCTGGGCATCGCCGCGATCCGCGGCCGGGACGACGCCCAGCAGAGAGCTGACAGGGGCCGGGTCGGTGCCGGCGAACTGCTCGACGGCTGGCGGCACATCCTGACCCATCCCGGCCTGCGACCGCTCTACCTCAACAGCATGCTCGTCGCCGGGCTGATCATGGCGACCGAGCCGCTGCTGGCCGTGCGCCTGCTGCGCCAGCTCGGGTTCCCACCCTGGCAGTACGGCCTCGCCTTCGCCGTGCCCTGCGTCGGCGGGCTGATCGGCTCCCGGCTGGCACGTCGGGTGGTGGCGCGGTACGGGCGGCATCGGGTCTTCCGGACCATCGGCACGCTGCGTGCGATCTGGCTGATCGGCCTGGCCTTCATCCGCCCCGGCGTCGCGGGGCTCGTCACCGTGATGGCCGTCGAGCTCGGGATCATCGTCAGCATGAGCCTGTTCAACCCCGTACTCGCCACGTACCGGCTCGAACACACTCCCGGGCACCGCGTCGCCCGCACGCTGTCGGCCTGGTCGATCGGCCAGCAGGCGTCGATCGCGATCTTCACCGCGCTCGGCGGACTGCTCGCCGAGACCACCAGTGCGCACACGGCTCTCACGGCCGTGGGGCTGCTCATTCTTGCCAGCCCACTGCTGCTGCCTCGCTGTGAGCGTCGAAAGTTTCGGTAATTTTCTCCTGGAACATTGCTAATCTGGCTGCTCATTGGTCGAGTGGCCGATCACCGACAGCCGTCTGATCTGGTGATCTGTATTTCCGAAACATTTCCGAAAGTGATTGACAGCCGTAGTGACCGGTCTGATACTCACGCCATCGACAGACCTTCACCACTGTCGATCCGGGTCACCGCTGCGACCTGCACTCCGGCCGACGCCCACACGGCGGCCGGCAATTCTCGCCGCGTCGAATCACGCTGCCTGGCCGCACGCCCGGTCTTCAACGAGGAAGAAGCGTGTAGATGAACCTCTCCCCAGCGGATCCGACCGGCCGCCGACGCGGCCGGCCCGGACTGCTCCGCGGCAACAGGCTGCTGATCGCAGCCGGTTTCGCACTCACCGCGGCGGCGACGACCCTGCCGGCCGGCGTTGCGAACGCCGCCTCCATCTGCTCGAACCAGACGGGCACCACCGGCGGCAACTACTACCAGATGTGGTCCAACGGCCAGGGCTCGGCGTGCATGACGCTGAATTCGGGCACGAACTACTCCACGACGTGGAGCGGTATCGGCGACTTCGTGGCCGGCGTGGGCTGGAACCCGGGCAGCAATCACACGGTCAGCTTCTCCAGCAGTCTGAGCGCGTCCGGCGGCACGTCGCTGATCTCGCTGTACGGCTGGTCGACCAACCCGCTGGTCGAGTACTACGTGATGGAGAACTACAACGGCTCGCCGCCCACCGCGGGCACGTACATGGGCCAGGTCAGCAGCGACGGCGGCACGTACAGCATCTACGAGCACCAGCAGGTGAATCAGCCGTCGATCCAGGGCACCGCGACGTTCGAGCAGTACCTTGCCATCCGCACCTCGCCGACCAGCAGCGGCACCATCACGATGCAGAACTTCTTCAGCGCCTGGTCCAGCCACGGGATGAACCTCGGGACGCTCAACTACCAGATCCTCGCGACTGAATCCTTCGGCGGCGGCAGCGGCAACTCCAGCGTCACGATCGGCAGCACCACCGGTGGTGGCGGCGGAGGCGGAGGCGGCGGCGGTGGTGGCGGCTGCACTGCGACGCTGTCGGCCGGGTCGAAGGGCAGCAACTGGTACAACCTCAACGTCGCGGTCACCGGCTCCAACACCTGGACCGTGACGATGAATCTGGTCGCCCCCGCGGTCGTGTACTCGACCTTCAATGTGAGCGCCACGTGGCCCAGCCAGTACGTGATGGTCGCCAAGCCCAACGGCAGCGGCAACAACTGGGGAGTCACCATCTCGCCCAACGGCCAGTGGACGTGGCCGTCAGTCTCCTGTTCGACGAGTTAGCGCAGAGCATTAACAGCGAGTACTGAGAAAACGGGCTCTGTGGCGCGACGGCCGGATACCGCCGCGCCACAGTGAGGCGCGGCGGGCGGCCTGAGGAGTTGGGCCGCCCGCCGCGCCGTTTCGTGCCCGCCTTCAGCCGCCGGCTGTCAGGTGGCGGTTCT
The DNA here is from genome assembly GCF_035946395.1 of Actinocrinis sp. Lineage (NCBI taxonomy): Bacteria > Bacillati > Actinomycetota > Actinomycetes > Catenulisporales > Actinospicaceae > Actinocrinis > Actinocrinis sp. Next base: position 32,982 of record NZ_DASYZI010000231.1, on the reverse strand, counting down.
CGGCAGGGTCAGTTGTCAGCATGTGCCGTTGTCGGTCCAGACGTTTTGGGCGTTGTTGCCGGGGATGTCGCCCTGGGTCCACCATTTGGCGGTCCATTTGTGGGTGTTGTAGCTGACGGTGGCGCCGCCGTTGTACGCGGTCGATGCGCTCCACGCCGCCAGGGTCGAGCAACTGCCACCACTACCGCTGGTGGCCGATGCGGACGCGCTGGGCGTGCCACCACCGCTACCCGTGCACGCACCGTTGTCGCTCCACACGTTCTGCGCGTTGTTGCCCGGGACATCGCCCTGAGTCCACCACTTCGCACTCCACGTGTGCCCGTTGTACGACACAACCGCACCACCGTTGTACGCCAGGGTCGAAACCCACGCCGCCGCCACACACGAACCAGTACCAGCCGACGACGACGGCGACACACTCACCGACGCAGACACACTCGGACTCGCACTCGGCGAACCACCACCGGACGGCGAAGTGCTCGGGCTCGGCGAGCCCGCGGTCGCGCCACTGGTGAAGGGCTCGAAGGTGTTCGAGAAGTACCACGTGCTCTGCGAGATGCCGGAGCAGGTGTCGGAGCCCGACGTGCCGACGCAGCCGCCGTTGTCGCGCTGGAGCGCCCAGAAGGAGAGTTCGGCGATGCCCTGCTGGGTCGCCCACTGCTCCATGGTCGGCGCGTCGGCGGTGGTGAAGGTCTCCGCCGCTCCGTAGTCGTCGATGCCGATCATCTCGGTGACGCCGATCATGTTCCACAGCTGCGTGCTGCTGTCGCCCGGGTAGAGCGAGGCGAGCTGCCCGTGCAGGCCGGTGGCCGCGCTCTCGCTGTTCTGGGCCATCTCGTGCGTGCCGCCGTCGTAGTAGTCGAACGTCATGATGTTGACCACGTCGATGCGCGCACCGTTGCTGACCGCGTTTTGCAGCACCGCCAGGCCCGAGGAGGCCAGGCCGTTCTCGGTGGACGGCAGCGTGTACGAGAACTGAACCGTGCGGTTGTTCGCGGCGGCCCAGTCCTCGACCATCTTGATCGCCTTGTTGCGCCGGTCGATGCCGGCGGTGTTGGTCAGTGAGTTGTCCTCGGTGTCCAGGTCGAGCCGCGTGACGTTGTAGGTGGTGATGACGTTCTCGTATGCGGCGGCGATCGAGGAGACGTTGGTGCAGCTGTCCGCGATCTCGGTGCCGGTGTTGTCGGCGGTGTAGCCGCCGAAGGACGGGATCACGTCCCCGCCGTTCGCGCGGACCGTCGCGATGTCGCCGGCGAAGGTGTTCCCGATCGGCTGGCTGGTGTCGCCGTCCCAGTAGACCGTACACGAACCCTTGGTCGCGGCCTGGATGAAGGCCATGTTCAGGAATTTCGCGCCGGACTGCTGGGACAGGCCGGAGAGGCTGTCGCCGTTGTAGGCCTCGAAGTAGGGGGCGAAGACGTGTGCCGGAATGGTCGGTCCGGCGGCCTGCGCGCTGGTCGCGGTGGTGGCGATGACCCCTGCGGCCCCGGCCGCGGCGACCGCCGCGGCTATCAGCGCACGGGTTTTCTTGCGCACCTGCATGAATGCTCCTGGCGGATTCGGCGATGTGAGAAAAAACGGCGGCGTGGAGGGGGAGATCGCCGTCCGCTCCGCGCTGCGCACGCCGCACTCCGGGTGTCGCCGGCACCGGGAGACGCGGCATCGTCTGAGACGGTGCCCATGATTGGACTAGACCACAGCGGGTGTCAAGTGGCCCGGGGCGCCGCAAACGCTTACAGCCGGTCGGCGCATCCTCGGCCGTTGATGATTGCATGACGGCCAAGAAAGCCTCAAATGAAGATTAAGTATCGCTGGTCAGCGTCGGCAATTGTGCGTTCACCTGCTGTTTGTCGAGTGTCATCGATGCCTGGTCTAGGCCTATTGGACTAGACCTATCTTGACAACGCGGACCGCTGTCGGTAGACCGTTGACGTTGCACTCTCCGGTGGACGGCGCATCCGTCGGACCGAGTCGCCCCGCCACGCGCGGCGCGGACCATCCCGGCCACATCCGGCCGCGGACCGGCCGCGCGGCACCCGGCCGGGCGGCCCCCCACCTGACAGGAGCAGCGACGATGGTGTCGATATCCGACCGGAAGTCCCGTGTCCCGGGCTTCTGGCGCACCGCCCGGGCCCGCGTGGCCGTCGGCGCGGCGGCGAGTGCCGCGCTCGCCGTCGGCGGCGTGCTCGCCGCCACCGGGTCCAGCAGCGCCGCCACCGGCGCCCTCAGCCACAACTGGTACGCCTCCGCGCCCTACCTGTTCGTCGACGGCAGCCAGCCGGACCCGACGCAGGTCATGGCGGCCACCGGGGCGAAGGCCTTCGAAATCGCCTTCATCCTGGCGCCCAACGGCGGCGGCTGCTCGCCGACCTGGAACGGGACCGACCCGATCGGCGGCGACACGACCGTCGGCCCGGTGATCAACGCGATCCGCGGGGCCGGCGGCGACGTCTCGGTGTCCATCGGCGGTTACGGCGGCACGAAGCTGGGCCAGACCTGCGGCACCGCCGCGGCCACCGCCGCCGCATACCAGCAGGTGGTCACCCAGTACGGCCTGCACGCCATGGACTTCGACCTCGAAGAGCCCGAGTACGAGAACTCCACGGCCATCGCCAACGAGCTCGGCGCGGCGCAGATCCTCCAGCGCGACAACCCCGGCATGTACATCTCGGTGACGATGCCGGGCACCGCGGCGGGCACCGGCTGGTTCGGCACCCAGCTGCTCGACGAGGCCAAGTCACTCGGGTTCTCGCCCGACAACTTCTCGATCATGCCGTTCGACGGCGGTTTCAGCGGCGCGGCCTCGCAGACCGGCGCGCTGGAAGCGTTCCACTCGCTGCTGATGACGCACCTCGGCTGGGACTCGGCCACCGCGTACGCGCACGAGGGCATCTCGTCGATGAACGGCCGCACCGACGCCGCGGAGTTTTTCTACCAGTCGGACTTCGCGTCGGTGCTCTCCTACGCCACCAGCCACGGCCTCGGCCGGTACACGTTCTGGGACGTCAACCGCGACCGGCAGTGCAACCCGCCGGACAACAACGGCACGCTGTCCGGCAGCTGCTCCAGCGTCCCGCAGAACGCGTGGGACTTCACCAAGTACACGGTCCAGTTCGCGGGCGCGACCCCGCCGAGCACGCCGCCGAGCAGCACTGCGGCCTCGCCGTCGGCGTCGGCCTCCGCGTCGCCGTCGCCGTCGAAGTCGGCTGGCGCGAGTCCGAGCGCGAGCCCAAGCAAGAGCTCCGGCGGCGGCACGTGCACGGCGCCGGCCTGGAACTCCACCACCGCCTACAACGGTGGAGCGGTGGTCTCGTACAGCGGCCACACCTGGACCGCCAAGTGGTGGACCGAGGCTGACACGCCGGGCGGAGCAGCCGGCGTGTGGACCGACGACGGGCCCTGCTGAGAGCCGGGCGGAGCCCCGAGCCCGGATCCGATCCAAGAACTCCTATCCAAGAACACTGTTCCGCTATCTAAGAACACTGCTCCGCACCGGCGCACCTCCTGAAGCCCGGTCGGGCCCGGCGCCCCGCACGCGCCGGGTCCGACCGCTCGGCGCACCCCCGTTTCCATCCTCTCTCAATCAATCTGGAGCCATGAGTCATGCGTAGACCCAGACGTGCCGTCCTGGCGGCAGTGACCGCCGCGGCGGCGGTGGTGGTCGGTTCGAGCCTCGCACTGGTCGGAGCCGGCAGCGCGCAGGCCGCGCCGACCAACACCACCGGCGCGGCGGCGACCTCCGGCGGTTTGAAGATCGCGTACTTCGACCAGTGGTCGATCTACCAGAACGCGTTCTACCTGAAGAACCTCGACACCGAGGGCATGGCCGGCAAGCTGAACTACCTGATCTACGACTTCGAGAACATCGACCCGACCAACCTGACCTGTTTCGAGACCACCAAGGCCACCGACCCCGACCCGGCGGGGGAGAACGACCCGAACGCCGGCGACGGCGCCGGGGACTCCTTCGCCGACTACCAGAAGTCCTACGGCTCGGACATCAGCGTCGACGGCACCGCGGACGCCTACGGCATGCCGATCGTGGGCAACTTCCACCAGTTGCAGGAGCTGGAGAAGAAGTACCCGAACCTCAAGGTCGAGGTGTCGCTGGGCGGCTGGACGTACTCGAAGTACTTCTCCGACGTGGCGGCCACCGCGGCGTCCCGGCAGAAGTTCGTCTCGTCCTGCATCGACATGTTCATCAACGGCAACATCCCCTCCCAGGGCGGCTACGGCGGCCCCGGCACCGCGGCGAACATCTTCTCCGGCTTCGACATCGACTGGGAGTACCCCGCCAACGCCGGCGGCCACCTCGGCAACCACTACACGGCCGCGGACAAGCAGAACTACACGCTGCTGCTCCAGGAGTTCCGCAACGAGCTGAACACCCTGGGCGCCAGCACGGGCAAGCAGTACTCGCTGTCCGCCGCCCTGCCCGCCGGCCAGGACAAGATCTCGGACATCGAGACCAACAACATCGGCCAGTACCTGACCTTCGGCGACGCCATGACGTACGACATGCACGGCGGTTGGGAGGCCACCGGCCCCACCAACCACCAGGCGCCGATCTACGACAACCCCAGCGACCCGATGACCGCGGTCGCCCCGGGAACGTCGAAGTACTCGGTCGACGAGGGGGTCAAGGCCTGGACGGTCGGTGACCCGCAGTACGGCATACCCGGCGGCTTCCCCGCGAGCAAGCTGACGGTGGGCGTCCCGTTCTACTACAGAGGCTGGACCGGCGTGCCCGCGGGCAGCAACCACGGGCTGTTCCAGTCGGCCACCGGGCCGGCGACCGGCGCGGCGGACTCCGGCAACGTCAACGGCATCCGCATGTACAAGGAGTTGACCGGCACCGTCGACAACCCGTCGGACACGTTCTGGGATCCGGCGGCGCAGGCGGCGTACTTCTACGACGGCACCAACTTCTGGTCCGGCGAGAACGCGCAGTCCATCCAGGCACTGAGCGACTACATGCACTGCAACGGCCTCGGCGGCGCGATGATGTTCTCGCTCTACGACCTCGACCCGGCGGCGACCCTGTTCAACGACACCGTCACCGACGTCAACGGCTCGGCCGCGGCCTGCCCCGCCCCGCCGCCCTCGCAGAGTGCGAGTGCCAGCCCGACCTCCGGTGGTGGTTCGCCGAGTGCGAGTCCGAGTGTGTCTGCGTCGGTGAGTGTGTCGCCGTCGTCGTCGGTGGGTGGTTCGGGTTCGTGTGCGGCGGCGGCGTGGGTTTCGACTCAGGCGTACAACGGTGGTGCGGTTGTGTCGTACAACGGGCACACGTGGAGTGCGAAGTGGTGGACTCAGGGCGATGTCCCGGGCAACAACGCGCAGAACGTGTGGAGTGACAACGGTGCGTGCACGGGTAGCGGTGGTGGTTCGCCCAGCGCGTCCGCGTCGGCCACCAGTGGCAGTGGTGGTAGTTGCTCGACCCTGGCGGCGTGGAGTGCATCGACCGCGTACAACGGCGGCGCCACCGTCAGCTACAACAGCCACAAATGGACCGCCAAATGGTGGACCCAGGGCGATATCCCCGGCAACAACGCCCAAAACGTCTGGACCGACAACGGCACATGCTGATTCAGTGAGCTGACAGTCTGACCGCAAGGAACGGATACGCGGCCGTCCCCGGCGCACTCCGGGGGCGGCCGCGCCGTGTTCGCCGTTCGTCGCGTTGGCGGCGTTTGCCGTGTTCGCCGCTGGTCAGGGGCTTTGCCGATACGCCTCGTCCACGACGTCCTCCGGCACACCCAGGTCCTCGATCAGCATCCGCCGGATCTCGTCCTTGGGCAGCCGCTGCGACTTGAAGTGCTCGGCGGCGAAGCGCACCTGCTTCTCCCGGATCGGGTCGACGTTCTTGCGGACCGCCGTCAGCGTGCCGGGCCTGGAGGTCTTGGCCGACCGGGCGACGAGCGGCTTGACCGCGTCGTAGGTCGAGCGGCGCGAGCCGAGGTAGTCGCCGTACTGGAAGTACGCCGAGACGATGGTGCCCACGCGCCAGGTCAGCGTGGCCCCGACGATCGCGTCGAGCGCCGCCCCGGCCACCGCGCCCACGATGGGGATGAACGAGAGCGCCGTGGCGGCGGAGCTCTCCGCGACGATCTCGCCGGCGATCTCCTTGAGGAATTCGCTGCCGAACTCGTTGGTCAGGTCCAGCGTGAGCGCGCCGAGCACGTCCGGGCCGACCGCGGCGACCAGCGAGTCCACCCCGGCCTCGATGATCAGGGCATTGCGGACCACGTTGCGGGTGAAGTCGTCGGGCTCGGCGCCGTAGACGACGGCCAGCTTCCTGGTCATCTCCGGATAAACCCTGGCCGCCTGGTAGGCCAGCTGCCCGGCCAGCGCGACGAGGCTGCCGCCGGGGATGAGCCCGCCGACGAAGCCGCTGCCGATGTCGACCGCCGCGTGTTCGATCGCGAAGCGCGTGATGATCATCTCGGCGGCCCGATTGCGCAGGTCCAGGTTGTAGATCGCGGGTGTGAGCTCGAACGGGACGGACATCGTCTCCCCTTGCCGCCGAAACGCTCGCGGCCGTGTCAGTGGTGTCAGTAGTCGCTGGTCTTCTTCCAGAGCACGAACTGGAAGTTCAGGCTGGACTGGGCCGACATCTCGGTTTGCAGCAGGTAGCCGTAACGGCCCTGCTTGCTCTCGACGCACCAGGCTCCGTGGCTCACGATGCCGAAGTAATACTGTGTGCCGGCGTCCTCCAAGCCGCTGAGTCCACCCTGGATCAGTGTGCCGCTCCACTTGCTCGCGGGCAGCGATGCGCAGGTGACCAGCGTCGGCGCGATCGGCGAGGCCCACTGAGCCGCCATCGCCCCGTTCACCATGGTCACCGCGGCCAGCGTGCCGAGTCCGGACAGGTAGATGTCCGCCGCCTTGCCGTCCACGTCGCTGTTCTGGTCCGCGTCGAGATCGATGCGCGACTTGTTGGCGGAGAACATGTTGTTGATGAAGTTGTCGGCGTTCATGCCGAGCGAGCCCGCGACGAACGGAGCGCTGTCGGCGTCCGTGTCGGCGATCGCGATCCGGGAGTCGGTGTTCTCCGGTACCGAGACGACCAACTCGTGCTGAGCAGGCGCGTCGACGTCGAGGCCGTTCATCGCGGCCTTGAACGGCCGGCCGGTGACCACGATGAAGAGGGTCGATTCCTTGGCGCCCTTGATGCTCTGGTTCAGGACGAGCAGCGTTTGGTCGCCGGCGGATGCCGCCGCCGCCTGCTCGGTGCTGATCTCACTCGTCGCGGCTGCCGCCTTGAACGTCCCCAGAGCGCTGACAACCTCCGTAGTGCCTCCGGCGGGTGCCGCGTAAGCCGCCGGCTTGTCGCGGTCGGCCGTGAATGTGATGGCGGTGAACGGACCCGCCTTCGCGTGTGCCACGAGCACTTGCGTGCCCGGCGAGCTACTGCCGCTGCCGCACCCGGTGGCCACCAGGGCCAAACCTCCTGCGATGCATCCGATCGCGGTGATGCGCAATCCCACCTCGTCCGCCTCCCCTAGCGGTACCCGCAACAAAACCACTGTCCGCGCACGTCAGTACACGAAATCTCGGGCCGAGCGTACTGCGCCGTTCCGCCGCGAATCCTGTATTAGGACGGGAACGCGGATTCGCATCCGCCGTCTGCTCCCGAAATCGTTGACGGGTCCGCGAGCACCGCTTATCGTGACGCACGCATTCACTCATCTAATCGTCATTCACATATGTGAACAACGTGGCGATGGGGACGACCGAGCGCGACCCTTGTGTGCCGGCGATCCACACAGCGGCCCGCCTCTGTCAGGGATCGAAGCATCGAGGACATCCGGTTCGAACAGGAACAGGGGATTCGCAATGCACGAAGCTCAACGCCGCGGCCCGGTACGCGGTCGCCGCCGGACCCGCGCCGGCGCCGGGCTGCTCGCGGCGGCGGTGGCCGCCGCGACCGCGACCGCCGCGCTGTCCGTCGGGCTCGGGCCCGCCTCACTCGGGTCCGCCGCGGCGGCCGCGACGGCGCCGGTGGTGACCATCGCGCAGACGACCACCGGCACGGCGCTGACCCAGGCCTCGCCCGGCCTGTCCTACGAGGCGTCCGACCTGGCGCTGCCCGGCTTCACCTCCGGGAACCTGGCCTCTTATCTCAAAACCCTGGGAACCTCGGTCATCCGGATCGGCGGCAACACCGTCGACGAGACCTACTGGACCTCCAGCGGCGAGACGGCGCCGTCCTGGTCGATCGCCACCATCACCCCGGCCGACCTGACCGCGCTGAACACCCTGGCCAAGGCGAGCGGCTGGAAGGTGATCCTCGGGGTGAACATGAAGCACTACGACCCGGCCCGCGCGGCCGACGAGGCGGCGCACGCGGCGTCCGCGCTCGGCTCCTCGCTCCAGGCCGTCGAGATCGGCAACGAGCCCGACCTCTATTCGCAGTACTCGGGCAACACGGCGCAGTACTTCACCGACTTCCAGGCGTACGTCTCGGCGATCACCGCGGCGGCGCCGGGAATCCCGGTCGAGGGCTCGGACGCCGCGAACTCGCCCACCGGCTCGTGGCAGAGCGCGTTCGTCGCCGCGCAACAGGGACTTGCGCACCCTGACATCGTCGAGCTGACCAACCACTACTATCCGCTCAGCGATTGCAGCGCGAGCGACAACCCGACGATCGCGCAGCTGCTCGGCACCACGGTGCGCAACGGCGAGACCTCGTTCGCCGACGGCCTGGTCAGCCAGGCCGCGAAGCTGGGCGTCCCGCCGGTGATGGACGAGGGCAACTCCGTGGTCTGCGAAGGCATGCCGAACGTCAGCGACGTCTTCGCGTCGGCGCTGTGGTCGATCGACGACCAGCTCGATCTGGCCCGCGAGGGCGTCGCCGGCGACTACATGCACGGCACCGTCCTCCAGTGCGACACCGGAAAGCCGCTGTTCATGTACTACACGCCGCTGTGCGCGCCGACCGCCGCCGACGCGAGCGCCGGGAACCTGGCCGCGCAGCCGGAGTACTACGGGCTGGCGACCGTGCACGCGATCGGCACCGGCAGCTTCCTGAGCGTGACGAACCCGTCCTGGGCATCCGTGCGCGCCTACGCGGTGCGGCACGCGGACGGCACGATGACGGTCGTCCTGGACAACGTCACCGACCCGGCCACCAACGGTGCGACGACGCTCCAGCTGAGCCTCGGCGCGAACTTCACCTCCGGCAGCCGCTTCGACCTGACCGCGTCCGGCGGCCTGACCGCGAAGAGCGGCATCACGCTCGGCGGGCAGAGCGTGCAGTCGAACGGCTCGCTGGCCGCGCCGGCCACGACTCCGGTCGCGGTCAACGGCAGCACCCTGACGGTCTCGGTCAACGCGGGCAGCGCCGCCGTGATCACGCTCGGCGGATCGAGCGGCACGACGACCACCACGACCTTCGTCGGCGGCCTGTCCGCCAAGTGCCTGAGCGTCACCGGGGCGTCGACCGCGAACGGCGCGCTCGCCGAGATATATACGTGCAACGGCAGCGCGAGCGAGAACTGGACGGTGAACCCGGACGGCACGATCGTCGGCGGCCTGTCCGGCAAGTGCCTTGAGGTGGCCGGCGCCTCGACGGCGAACTACGCGCAGGTCGACATCTCGACCTGCACCGGCGCCGCGAATCAGCAGTGGACGGTCAACACCGGCGGCACGATCGTCGGCGCGCAGTCGGGCAAGTGCCTGAGCGTGACCGGTGCGTCGACGGCCAACGGCGCCGTCGCGGACATCTACACCTGCAACGGCAGTGCGAGCGAGAGCTGGACCGAGAAGTAGCGGCGCGATGTAGTGCCGCGATGTAGTGCCCTGTAGTAGTGGTGCAACGGTAGTAGCAGTGCACTGTAAGAAGCCTCGCCGGCGCGGACGCCATGCGTTCCGCGTCGGCGAGATTCATTTCTTGGGGAGTTTTTGAGCTGTGGGGCCGGATCAGGGTGCGGCGTGTGGCGCGTGTGATCGCCAGGCGGAGGGTTGTGCCCGTACTTGGGGTGTGGGTACGGCTCGGCGACGCGGCGAGCGTGCGTGACACGCGACCCCGGCCCCACGAGTAATACCTCCCTCGGCTTCATGAGCCCGATTGACGGCGTGAACGTTTAGCGCGGCGGGGTCGACGCGTTGTGAGGTATGCTCCGCGGCGGCGGGGGCCTCTTCATGCGGCGAACTCGCGGCTGCGGTCGTGCGGCATGGTGGCCGCGCGCCGTATGGCACATGAACATATGCCAGCACAAATATATGATCGTGTACACGCTGTCCGCACGTGTGACAAGGAGCAACCCGGATGGGCAACCACAGTCGGCAGAACGAGGAGCTCGCAGCCATGTGGAGGCGGGCCCCGAGCGATGTCGCGTACCGCGCCACCCGCGAGAACATCAGCGGCTTGATCGAAGCGCGCCCGGAGCTGGCCGACCAGGTCGTTCCCGCCTGCCCGGAGTGGAAGGTCCGCGACCTGCTCGCGCACGTGGTCGGGAACTGCCGCTCGGAGCACCCCGTGCTGGCCGACGACCCGCAGTCGGTGCGCCCAGTGGACGAGCTCGACATCAGCGAGCTGATCGACGAGTGGTCGCAGACGGGTCCGGAGGTGGAGCAGCTGCTCGGCGAGCGCAACGGACTCAACGAGCGCATGATGGTGATGGACGTGTTCACCCACGAACTCGACCTGCGCCGGGTCGTCGAGGAGACGGCTCCCGAGGACCATCCCGCCTTCCCCACCGCCATCAGCGTTCTGCTCGGCGGGTTCTCCGTCTCGGTCAACGCGCGCGGCCTTCCGGCGCTGCGCGTCGAGACGGAGGGCGCGGATTGGCTGATCGGCACCGGCGACGAAGCCGCCACCGTGCGCGCGAACCGTTTCGACCTCTATCGGTCGATGGCCGGGCGGCGGACCCACCAGCAGATCGCGGGCCTGTCCTGGAGCGCCCCGGCGGACACGTGGCTCCCGGCGTTCACCTGGGGCCCGTTCCACCCGCCGACGCAGGCCACCGAGGACATGATCGGCACCGATGACGCGTACGAGGGAAGCCTGGTGTAGCACCCTGATCATTCACGCTGTGCAGCCCTACGCAGTCGACGCGTAGGGCTGCACAGCGTTTCTTTCGCAGTTCTTCGTTCCAGGGTCACGATGGACGTACGGCGCGGTAGTACTTGACTTGGCCCAGGACGGTGTGGCGATCGGTCACTTCGGTGCAGACCAGGCCCGCCGCACCGAGCAGCTTGGGGATACCGTCCTCGGCGTTGTCGGCGACGTGGCCGCCTTTCATCGCGCGCCGTGACAGGGCGCCGTGGATCCCGTGCGTCGGGCCGGTGAAGTCCACCAAGTGCAGCCTGCCGCCGGGACGCAACACTCGCGCCACCTCGGCCACGGCCGCCGCCTTCGTCTCCTTGTCCAGATGGTGCAGCATCAACGCCGACAGCACCCGGTCGAAGTCGGCGTCGGGATACGGCAGCCGCTGCGCGTATCCGCGTTCGAACCGGATTCCGGTCAGGCCGCGGGCCTTGCGCTGCGCGCGGGCCAGCGCCTTCGGATCGGGATCGGAGCCGACCAGTTCGATGCCGGGCTGGGCTTGTTTGGCGCGCACGGACAGGTTGCCGGTGCCGCAACCGATCTCCAGCACGCGCTGCCCGGCGGCGAGCTCGGCCTGGTCGATGAGCGTGCGGTGCAGCTTTCCGGCGCCGAGGAGCGCGGTGAACACGTCGTAGAACGGCAGGAAGGCATCCCGCCCGGCGGCTGGCAGGTAGTCGTGCCGGTGCTGCTGATGCCGTTCGGCGGCCTCTTTGGGATGAAGTTTCGTCATGCACTCCATGGTGAGGGCAGGTCCACCGTGGAATGTGGTCGATTGTTGGCAGAAGTAGGACTATCTTCGACTCATGGCCGAGATCGCACGGCCGGTGCGTTACCGCGCCGCAGTGCCCGTCTACCGCTACCAGACCGCGCCAGACGTACCGCCGGTGTCGGTGCTGCGGTTCGATCCGCACGCCCCACCCGGCCACGGCCGGCGCCACATCCACGACTTTCCGGTGCTCATCTACGTCGAACGGGCCGAGCGGGAGATGTCCGCCGGCCAGCCGTACCCGGCCCGGGACGGCGACGCGTATGTGGTGGCGGCGGGTATGGTGGTCGACCCGGCCATGCTGGGCGGGGTCGCCGCGGGCCGCGGGGTGTTCTTCGACCCTGCGGCGCTGGGCGGAGACGGGCAGGCGCCGTGGCCGTCCTGGCGGTCGCATCCGCTGCTGTTTCCGTTCCTGCACGGGATTCCGGGCGGGCTGCTGCGCCTGTACGTCCCGCCGGAACGACAGTCGGCCTGGTCGACCACGATCGCGGCGATCGAGACGGAACTGGCCGACCGCGCTGAGGGGTATCGGCAGGCCGCGCTGGCGCACCTGACCCTTCTGCTGGTCGATGTCGCCCGGCTGGCCGCGGACATCGTGGGCGATCTGCGCCGCAGCAACGAGACCCTGCTCGCCGAGGTGTTCGACGTGATCGAGCGGCGGTTCGCCGAGCCGCTCTCGCTGCGTGACGTGGCCGACGGCATCGGCGTGACGCCGGGCTATCTGACCACCCTGGTGCGGCGGCGCACCGGGCGCACCGTTGTGGACTGGATCACCGAGCATCGCATGGTGCGCGCTCGCAGACTGCTGATCGAAACGGACCTGCCGGTCGCCGAGGTCGCCCGCCGCGTCGGCCTGCCCGATCCGGGCTATTTCGCGCGGGTCTTCAGGCAGAGCAACGGTGCCACGCCACGGGAATGGCGCCAGAACGCCGCCCGCCACGTCACTGCGACGGCGCCCGCGACGATGATCGCGTGACGTAATCCTCAGACGGCTGTCTCAGTACCGGCGGCGGGCTACGAACACGTACTCCCGGCTGTCGTCGGTGAACGGCTCGTGGGCGAAGCCGCCGTATAAGGCCTCTACCTCAAGGCCCGCGACGTCGAGGAGCCCGAGCCACTCGTTCTTCGTCGCCCACCACAGGGAACTGGTCGCGCCGTCGTCGCGCACGATGTCGATGCGGCTGTCGCCGACGGCGTAGTGGATCGTGTGCGGGACCGGAGCGTCCTGATGTACGCCGTCGAGGCGCGCGGCGAGCCGGTGGTCGAAGGCGATGGCATTCCACGCGAACCGCCCGTGCGCACGCAGTGAGGCGGCCACGCGCTCGAAGGTGCGGCGGCGGTCGGCCCAAGTCGGCAGGTGCAGCAGGGAGCGGAAGGGGCAGTAGATCAGGCCGGCCGGCTCGTCCAGGGCCAGGTCGCGCAGGTCGGCTTCGCGCAGTTCGAGTTCCACGCCCGCTTCGGCCGCGCGGCGTCGTGCCTGCGCGAGCATCGCCGGCGACGCGTCGATGCCGATGACGCTTCGGCCGGTGGCCCGCGCGACCGGGATCGCCACCCGACCGTTCCCGACCGCGAGTTCGACCAACGGTCCGTCGGCGCCGCGCGCGAGCTCAGTGTAGAAGGCGACATCGGCGGTCATATGAGCGGACCATTCCTCGTACCGGTTCGCGAAAGCCTCGTCCCAGCTCGTCGTCATCGGTTCATGCTGCCACGTTCGGGCCTGTCGCGCCTCGCAATATATTGAGCGCTTTGCATCACTAGACTTCGGTTTGCCCGGGACATAGTGCCCTGGGCGGATAGGCCCGGCGAGGGGAGCCAAGCGATGAGCGAGGACGGTTCCGCGGGTTCACGGACGCAGCGGCCCGCCTGGGTTCCGGAGCAGTTGTACCCGTTCGAGAGCCACTGGATGGAGATCGGCGGGGCGCTGCGCGAGTGGTCCACCGAGTAGGGCTGTGCAGCGGACTGCTGCTGACCTCAGTTGATCGCGATCCGGTGTAGCGCCTGGGCAGGGGGCCACACCGGATGCGGGCGTCGGGAAGCAACGTCAGGAAGCGGCCATCGCGAGCTGAGCCGGTTTCAGCTCAGTGCGACTCAGTCGGTGTCCGATTCGCCGGTGTCCGAATCGCCAGTGCCGCCCGGTGACAGCTCGCCGATGAGGCCGCCCGACGCGGCCAGCCGGCCGTGTGCCGCATACAGTTCGAGCTTCGCGCGGGAGTCGGCGATGTCCAGGTTGCGCATCGTCAGCTGGCCGATGCGGTCCTCGGGTACGAAGGCGGCGTTCTCGTTGCGCTCCATCGAGAGCTTCTCGGGGGAGTAGCTCAGGTGCGGTCCGGTCGTGTCCAGCACCGAATAGTCCTGACCGCGGCGCAGCCGCACCGTGACCGAGCCGCTGACCGTGAAGCCGACCCAGCGCTGAAGGCTGTCGCGCAGCATCAGCGCCTGCGGGTCGAACCAGCGCCCTTCGTAAAGCAGCCGACCGAGGCGGCGGCCCTCGGTGGCGTACATCGCCACGGTGTCCTCGTTGTGGATGGCGTTGAGCAGCCGCTCGTACGTGATGTGCAGCAGCGCCATACCCGGGGCCTCGTAGATGCCGCGGCTCTTGGCCTCGATGATCCGGTTCTCGATCTGGTCCGACATTCCCAGACCGTGCCGGCCGCCGATGGTGTTGGCCTCGTGCACCAGCTCGACGGCGGACGCGAACTCGCGGCCGTTGATCCGCACCGGCCGGCCGCGGTCGAACTCCACCGTCACGTCCTGCGCCGGGATGTCCACCCCGGGATCCCAGAAGCGGACGCCCATGATCGGGGAGACGAGCTCCAGTGAGGTGTTCAGGAACTCCAGCTGCTTGGCCTCGTGGGTCGCGCCCCAGATGTTCGCGTCGGTGGAGTACGCCTTCTCGGCGGAGTCGCGGTACGGCAGATTCCGCTCGGCGAGCCAGCCGGACATCTCCTGCCGGCCGCCGAGCTGCGTCACGAACGCGGGATCCAGCCAGGGCTTGTAGATCCGCAGGGCGGGGTTGGCCAGCAGCCCGTAACGGTAGAACCGCTCGATGTCGTTGCCCTTGTACGTCGAGCCGTCGCCCCAGATCTCGACCTCGTCCTCCCGCATCGCCCGCACCAGCAGGGTGCCCACCACGGCGCGGCCGAGCGGAGTGGTGTTGAAGTAGGTCTGCGCGCCGGAACGGATGTGGAATGCACCGCAGGCAAGCGCGGCGAGCCCCTCCTCGACCAGGGCCTGCCGGCAGTCGACCAGCCGGGCCTTCTCGGCTCCGTAGTCGCGGGCGCGCGTGGGCACGTTGGACAGGTCCGGCTCGTCGTATTGGCCGATGTCGGCTGTATAGGCACACGGGATCGCCCCGCCCTCGCGCATCCACGCGACGGCGACAGATGTGTCCAGACCACCCGAGAAGGCGATGCCGACACGTTCGCCGACTGGAAGTTTATTCAGAATCTTCGACATGTATGCATCCTAGACGTCGCGCGCCGGCCCGGCTGGACCGGCGCCGGAGCGGACCTCAACGCTCCAGGCGGGCCGCCCGCAGCCGCTTCATCCCGTCCTCGATCAGCGAACGGTCCCTGCAACACGCCCACCTGACCATGTGGCGGCCGCGGCCGCCGTCGTAGAAGCCGTTCACCGGCACGGCGATGACGCCGGCGCGTTCCGGCAGCGCGAGGCAGAACTGCAATGCATCGTCCCACCCGAGCGCGCCGACGTCGGTGAGCGTGTAATACGCGCCCTCGGCGACGAAGGCCGGCAGGCCTGCCGCGTCAAGGCCGTCGCGCAGCAGGTCTCGGCGCTGCTGGAGGTCCGCCCCGAGCCGGTCGAGGTAGTCGGTGTCCTCGGTCAGCGCGACAGCGATCGCGGATTGGGCCGGCGCGTTGGTGGTCGACGTCAGCCACAGTTTCGTCGAGAGCACCGCGGAGACGAGCGGCTCGGGCCCGCTCGCCCAGCCGACCTTCCACCCGGTGAACGCGAACGACTTCGCCGACCCCGAGATGGTCAGCGTGCGCTCCCGCATGCCCGGCAGGGTCGCGAGCGGAATGTGCGCGCGGCCGTCGAAGGTGATGTGCTCGTAGACCTCGTCGGCGATCACCAGCAGGTCGTGCTCCTGCGCGACCCGCGCGAGGACGTCCAGCTCGGCGGGGGAGAAGACCCGGCCGGTGGGGTTGTGCGGGTTGTTGAAGATGATCGCGACGGTGCGGTCGGTGACGGCGGCGCGCAGCGCCTGTTCGTCCAGCCGGAAGTCCGGCGCGGCGAGCGGCACCGGGCGGCGTACGGCGCCGACGAGTTCGAGCCCTGCGGCGTACGCCTCGTAGTGGGGCTCCGGCACCGCGACCTCGTCACCGGGCTCGATCAGGCCGAGCAGCGCCGCCGCGATCGCCTCCGACGCCCCGGTGGTGACCACGATCTCGCTGCCCGGGTCGACGCCGAGCCCGTAGTACGACTCCTGGTGGCGGGCGATCGCCCGCAGCAGGTCCGGATCGCCCCGCATCGGGGCGTACTGGTTGCGCCCCGAACGCAGCGCCTCGGCAAAGGCCTCGACGACATGGGCCGGTCCCTCGTCGTCGGGGTAGCCCTGGCCCAGGTTGATCGCTCCGGTCCTGGCCCGGACCGCGGAGATCGTCCCGAAGACCGACGGCGGGATGTTGCGCAGCCGGCTCGCCGCCGAGCGGGGCCGCCGGTGCTCATCGGGCAACTGCTTGTCTGGCAAACGTCTCACCCCTGAAGCAGGCGTCGCGGCAGGCTACCGCCAGGCGAACGGTAAGGTTCGGCCTGACGGAGCGTATGGGTTTTCCTGGCTGGCGGGGTGATGTTCACGCATGAGCGGCGGCTCGGGAGCGCGGGCGGTGGTGACGGCGCTGGGCGCCAACGTGGCGATCGCCGTGTCCAAGCTGGTGGCGTTCGCCTTCAGCGGATCCTCGTCGATGCTGGCGGAAGGCATCCACTCGCTGGCCGACTGCGGGAACCAGGTGCTGCTGCTGATCGGCGGCAGGCGGTCCCGGCGCGAGGCGAGCGAGCAGCACCCGTTCGGCTACGGCCGCGAGCGGTACGTGTTCGGGTTCCTCGTCGCGGTCGTGTTGTTCAGCCTCGGCGGCCTGTTCGCCCTCTACGAGGGGTACGAGAAGATCAGGAGCCCGCATCCGCTGGAGAACGCGGCCTGGCCGCTCGGCGTGCTCGGCTTCGCGGTGGTCGCCGAGGCGTTCTCGTTCCGCACCGCGCTCCACGAGGCGAGGCAGCTGCGCGGGCGGGAGACGTGGATCGGCTTCGTCCGCCACGCCAAGGCTCCGGAGCTGCCGGTCGTGCTGCTGGAGGACCTCGGCGCGCTGGTAGGGCTGCTGCTTGCGGCGTTCGGCGTGGTGCTGACCCTGCTCACACATGACGGCGTATGGGACGGGGTCGGGACTCTGCTGATCGGCGTACTGCTCGCCACCGCGGCAGTGGTGCTCGGGGTCGAGACGAAGAGTCTGCTGCTCGGCGAGGGCGCGACCGGCGCACAGGTGAGCCGGATCCGCGCCGCGCTGGTGGACGGCGAGGTGGTCACCTCGGTGATCCACATGCGCACCATGCATCTGGGCCCTGACGAACTGCTGGTGGCGGCGAAGATCGGGGTCCGGCACGACGACACCGCCGCGCAGGTGGCCCGCGCGATCGACGCGGCCGAGGCGCGGGTGCGCGCGGCGCTGCCGATCACCGCCGTGATCTATCTCGAACCCGACATCCGCCGGACCGCCGAGCCGACTTCGGCCGGCGGACGGACGGACCCGCCGCCGCACGGGTCCTGAGACGGTTTGGGCGCCGAAGCGGCAGGGGCTTGGGACCGCGCACGTTTGGAAGCCGTGGGGCTTTTGAGGCAAACACGCGTTCGCGGCTGTCGGCACGGATAGGATCACGCGGTGGCCATCGCGCGTCGTATCAGTCTGCTGTTCGCCTGCCTCGCCGCGGGCGCGCTGCTGACCGCGTGCGGTTCGTCTTCGTCCTCTGACGCGGCTGCGCCGGCAAACGCGTCGGCGGCCGAGCCGATCGCCACTCCCAGCGCCGGCGCTTCATCAGCGTCCGCATCCGCGACCGCCGCGTCGTCGGCTTCTTCCGCCGCGACCGCCGCGCACTTCTCGGCCGGCAATCCGAACGGCGACGCAGCGATCCCGGCCGATGCGCAACCGGCCGACACCTCGCACCCGGACCATGTCATCGGTGACGGCACGCCCGCGAGCTGTTCCTCGGACGCGGTCGTCGCGGCGGTCGCGGCCGGAGGGGTGATCACGTTCTCCTGCGGGCCCGACCCGGTCGTGATCACGATGTCCGCCACCGCGAAGGTCCGCAACACCTCGACGCGCGTGGTGCTCGACGGCGGCGGCAAGGTGACGCTCAGCGGCGGCGGCGTGCGGCGGATCCTGTACCAGAACACCTGCGACCAGGCCCAGATCTGGACCACCTCGCACTGCCAGGACCAGCGGTATCCGCAGCTGACCGTGCAGAACCTGACCTTCGCGAACGGCGACTCGACCGGCCAGGCCGATCAGAGCACGAACGGCGGCGGTGGCGGCGCCGTCTTCGACCGCGGCGGCCGCCTCAAGATCGTCGGCTCCCGCTTCGTCGCGAACCGCTGCGACTCCACCGGCCCCGACCTCGGCGGCGCGGCCGTCCGCGCGCTCGAACAGTGGCAGGGCATGCCGGTCTACGTCGTGGACAGCACCTTCGGCGGGGCGCCGGGCCAGGGCGGAGCCTGCTCGAACGGCGGCGCGCTGAGCAGCATCGGCGTGTCCTGGGACGTGCTCAACTGCGTCATGACGTACAACTCCGCGATCGGCCACGGCGCGAATCCCGCCCGCGGCGGCACGCCCGGCGGCGGCAGCGGCGGCGCGATCTACACCGACGGCAACGCCTACACCGTCACGATTCAGGGCTCGATCATCGAGCACAACGTCGCGAACGAGGGCGGCGGCGCGCTGTTCTACGTCAGCAACGACCGCACCGGGACGCTGGCGATCCGTGACTCGACCCTGTCAGGCAACCCGAGCAGGGGATTCTGGACGGACGGCTATCCCGGCGTCTTCTTCCTCGGCTCCGGAAAGCCGTCCGTCAGCGGTTCGACAATGAACTGAACGGAGTGGAGGTGACAGGGCCCGGCTTCGGCGGATTTGACCGCCGGCTGTTCAACTGACAACGGTCAGCAGTTGAGCAGCAAAGCCTGACCATCGGCTTGAGCGGGCCGCCGCACTGCAATCGTCAGCCAATGCCGCCACGATTTAATCAAGGTCCTTGATTAATGAGGTGTCATCACAGAACCCTGGCGAGCCCGCCGTGGCTGTGGGTAGTGTCGCTCTCAGAGCGATAACGCGAGTAGCTGGAAGACGGGGACAGTAATGGAGCAGCTACGCCAGGCGGTCCCTTCGTGCCCGATCGGCGCCCGCGCACCGGCCGACATCCGTACGCGGGGCGGCGCCCCATCCCGGCGCCATCGCAGCCGTCCCGGCGGCGCGGCGATTTCAGCATCACGCTTCACAGCGGCGGTCCGGGCGCTTCGGCGCCACCGTCGGGCCTGACGCTTCCCGTAGATCCACCTGCACGACCCAGCGAACGGATCCGGAGCCACGCGGCGCTCGCCGAGCGAGCCGGGATCCGGCGGGGACGTGCTGATTATCATGGGAGTGGCTCGTGATTGAGGACACGTCATACGCCGGTTCCGTTCTTGTCGGGTACCGCCCCGCGGCGAGCGGGGAAGCAGGCGCCGGGGACGGCCCTGATCATCAGGACTCTGAGCTACGGGCCCGCGCTCCGGCCCCGCGGGATCCCGATCAGCGGGACGGGCGCTGGCTGCGCGGGGCGGCTGCGGGGCGCGGCGCGGTGAGGGTGCCGCTGTCCGCGCTGCTGGCCGGCGAGTCGCCGCGCCTTGACGGACAGGACGCCGCCCACATCGCCCGGCTGGTGGAGGTGGACGGGCCGCTGCCGCCGATTCTCGTCGAGCGCCGCACGATGCGTGTGATCGACGGAACGCACCGGCTGATGGCCGCGGCGTTCAAGGGGCAGGGCACCATCGATGTCGAGTTCTACGACGGGAGCAGCGAGGACGCCTTCCTGCTGGCGGTCCAGGCCAACGTCACCCACGGCTTCCCGCTCTCCCAGGCCGACCGCCGGGCCGCCGCGGCGCGCATCATCAAGACTCATCCGCACCTCTCGGACCGGGCCATCGCCGAGGTGGCCGGGCTCGGCGCGAAGACCGTGGCCAGCCTGCGCCGGCGTTCCGACGACGCCGGCCCGCCGCAGACGGCGCGGATGGGCCGGGACGGCCGGGTCCGCCCCCTGGACAACGCCGAGGGCCGCCGCAAAGTCGCCGAACTCATCGCGAGCCGCCCGGACGCGTCGCTGCGCGAGGTGGCCCGCGGCGCCGGCGTGTCGCCGGCCACCGCCGCCGACGTCCGCAAGCGGCTCAATCAGGGCCAGGACCCGGTTCCGGCGCGCTCGGCGAAGGTCCGCGCCGCCGGCCGCGTCCCGGAACCCGTCCCGGCTTCCGTCCTCGACAAGCTGCTGCGCGATCCGGCGCTGCGCCACAACGAGGAGGGCCGGCGCCTGCTCGGCCTGCTGCGGCAGAGCGCGCTGGGCCCGCAGGAGTGGTCGAGCCTGATCGCGGTCGTCCCGCCGCACTCGGCGAGCCTGGTGGGCAGGCTGGCCGAGCACTACGCGCAGATGTGGATGAGCTTCGCCCAGGAGCTGAAGGACAAGGCCCAGGCGACGTGATCGGGCGATTGCGAGCGATTGCCACTGATAGGGCGACCGCTTAGCATAACCCTGCGAACCTGGGCGAAACACGGGCGCGATCCAACGGGAGGCACCGAATCATGACTCTGAAGCGTGTCGCGGCGTTGCCGGTCACCGCGGCGCTCGTCTCGGCGCTGTTCACGGCCTCGCCGGCCGGGGCCGCGACGACGCCCGACCTGTCCTTCGCCGCCTTCGGCACCGGAAGCAGCGCGACAGCGGCGAACCAGGCCGCTTACACCGCCGCGCTCAGCCAGCAGGCCGTCTTCTCCGCGGCGACCGGTGCCGTGTGCACCGGGCCGGTCACCGGGACCTCGCAGAACTTCCAGCTCGTCCCGTCCGGCTACGGCGCGGCGGTCACGCTCGCCTTTCAGTGCGGCGCCCCGACGCACACCGGGCCGCTGAACGTGATGTTCTCCGGCTTCGGCACCGGGGCCGCCGCGCTGGAGGCCGCGGGCACCGCCCTCGGCGTCGCCATGCAGAATGAGGCCTCGTACACCGCGGCGACCGGCGTGAAGTGCGTCGACTCGCCGCAGCCGGACCAGGCGCAGTTCTGGCAGGTCACCACGGGCTACGCCGCCGTCGGCAAGGACATGGACACCTGTCAGGCGCCGTAGGGCGTGATCGAGAAGCGGCGTCGGCGTCGCGGTGCCTGTCGCGCGTGCCCGCCGCGTTGTCAGGTCGTGCCCAAACCTCCGGTATGGGCACGACCCTGCACCTTGCGATCGCACGCGCCGGACACCGAGCCCTGATCCGGCCCTGCTTCTCAAACCCACCCCAGGGCTCCATCCTGCAACTTCCACACGCTTCACGGCGGCGTCGCGTGCCAACCTGCGCGCGACGCCGCACCACGTTCCGGCGGCGCGGCCGCGCCTTGCCGTCCAAGGGCCCTTAATTACACTCCGGCTGGACATCGAGCCCGCACTGAGGAGCGTGAACATGCACAGGGCCCTGACACGAGGCGGCCCGGCGCGGCGCCCCGCGCGGCTGCGGCTGACCGCCGTGGCCGCCGCGGTCGCGTTCGCGGGCGGGACCGCGCTGGTCCAGTCCGCGCCCGCCCGCGCGGCGACCGGCGCCCTGCCCGCGAATACGACCTTTTACATCAACCCGAACTCGGCCGTCGAGAAGTGGCTCGCGGCGAACCCGGGCGACTCGCGGGCCGCCACGATCTCCGCCAAGATCGCCGGCCAGGCCCAGGGCACGTGGTTCACCACCTACAACCCGGCCACGATCGCCTCGCAGGTCTCCGCGCTCGCCTCCGCGGCCGCCGCGAAGGGCCAGGTCCCGCTGCTGATCATGTACGACATCCCCAACCGGGACTGCGGCGGGGCCTCGGCCGGCGGCGCGAACACCATCGCCAACTACGAGGGCTGGGCCTCGGCCTTCGCCTCCGGCCTCGGCAGCGCCACCGCGATCGTGCTGGTCGAACCGGACTCGCTCGCGTTGCAGACCTGCCTGTCCGCCGCCGACGTGACCGCGCGTGACGCCGCGATCTCCTACGACGGCCAGGTGCTGCACGCCGACGACCCGAACGCGCACGTCTACTTCGACGGCGGCCACTCGGACTGGAACCCGGCCTCCCAGCAGGCCGCCGCGCTCAAGGCGGCCAACGTGACCACCGAGGCCAACGGCGTGTTCACCGACGTGTCGAACTTCGAGTGGAACAACGACGAACTCTGGTACGGCCAGCAGATCCTCCAGACCCTCGGCGACTCCTCCCTGCACCTGGTGGTCGACACCAGCCGCAACGGCGCGGGGCCGGGCAACACCTGGTGCGACCCTTCCGGCCGCGCGCTGGGCCTGACCCCGACCGCCAACACCGGTTACTCCTACGTGGACGCCTTCGTATGGGCCAAACCGCCGGGCGAGTCGGACGGCTGCGCCGACGCGGCCGGCACCTTCGATCCGGCGCTCGCCAACGCCCTGGCCACGAACCCGCCGGTCGGCCTGCCGAGCTGCAAGATCACCTACACCGTGCAGAGCTCCTGGACCGGAGGCCTGACCGTGAACGTGACGGTCGCCAACACCGGCACGGCTCCGCTGGGCGGGTGGACCGTCAACTGGACGTTCCCCGGCGACGAGAAGATCACGAACCTGTGGGAGGGCTACTACAGCCAAACCGGTGAAACCGTCGCCGCGCACGACTACTTCGGCACCAACCAGACCATCGCGGCCGGATCCACTGCCAGCTTCGGCTTCCAGGGCACCTGGTCGGCCAGCAACGCCTCGCCGACTTCCTTCACCATGATCGCGAACAACGGTGGCACGGCGGTGACCTGCGCCACCAGTTGATCCGGTCCGCCGCATGGCACCCGCGAACACGTAACCTCGGCTCACCGTCCATGGGGTAATCGGACGGTGGGCCGAGGCCGTTACGGGCGCTGAGTCGTCAGGGCTCTTCGAACTTGACCGTGGCATCGTGGGCGGCTGTGGGCTCGCCCGCCGCTCGCCCACCACTGCGCGTCGCCCGACCCTGCGCCGCTGGCCAAGGTCGAGTTCGAACAGGGTCGTCAGCCCACGGTCAAGGTCCCGGAACCGTCGTCACCGGGTGACGGTCACCTGGTAGGTGCCGAGGGCAGGCGTCGCCGTGGGGTCACTGAACGGCACGACGCTGACCGACCAGGTGAAGGTGCCCGCCTTGGTCGGTGTGCCGCTCACGATCGTGCCGACCGCACCGTACACGGCCGGCATCTGCATGTCCGGGTCCGCCCGGATGCGAGCGGGCGCTGCCGGTGGCCGGCTGGGGCGGTGTGGTTGGCTGGTGTGGTGCGAATTCCCGATCGACTGTTGGCGAGGCTGGCGTCCCAACTGCGCCGCCCGACCGGGATGGCGGGGCTGCTGATCGCCCGAATGCTCAACCGCGGCAACCGACCCGCCATCGCCGGGGCGGTGGCGGCCGCCGAGGTGGCGAAGGGCGACACGGTCGCCGATGTCGGCTTCGGCGGGGGTCTCGGCTTGGAGCTGCTGTTGCGGCGGGTCGGCGACGGCGGCACCGTGCACGGCGTCGACGTCTCGACCACGATGCTGGAGCGGGCCCGCCGGCGGCTGCGCGGCCCGATCGCGGCGGGTGATCTGGTGCTGCATCACGCCGGGATGGGCTCGCTGCCGCTGCCGGATGCCTGCGCGGACGCGATCATCACCACGAACACCGTCTACTTCGTCGACGACCTGGCCGGAGCGCTGACCGAACTCGCCCGGGTGCTGCGTCCGGCCGGCCGGCTGGTGCTCGGCGTCGGCGACCCCGCCGCGATGGCGAAGGCGCCGGTGGCGGCGCACGGATTCCGGCTGCGGTCGATCGCCGAGATCATCACCGTGATCGGCGACGTCGGCCTCGACCTCGTTGAGGACCGACGCGTCGGTGATAGTCCCAGGGCATACCACCTGCTTGTATGCAGGCGCGCGCACAGTGGCCGAACCTCGTAAGCCAAACCGCGTAATTCGTCCTACATACCGAGCGCGGCTTTACCCATCCCGCCTGCTCAGCGTGGCCCACACGCCGTCCTTGGGATAGATGGTGAATCCCACAGCGGGCTCGGCGGGCTTGTCCGTGACCAGCTGGAGCCGGTGCCGGTGGGCGAGCGTGGCGAGGATGAGCGTCGCCTCGACGGTCGCGAAGCCGCTGCCGATGCACGCGCGCGGACCCTCCCCGAACGGGGTGGCCGCGTGCCGTGAACGTTTTGCGGACTGCTCGGGAGAGAACCGCTCCGGGCGGAACCGGTCGGCGTCGTCCCAGACCTCCGGGAACCGGTTTCCGGCGTACGGGCTCCACGACACGATCGCGCCCGCCGGAATCCGGTGGCCGCCGATCACGTCCTCGCCGAGCGCCCGCCGCATGTTCACCCAGAGCGCCGGGTACAGGCGCATCGCCTCGTCGATGATCATCCGGGTGTATGTCAGGTTCGGGACGTCCTCAAGGGCCGGGGTGCGCCCGCCGAGCACCCGGTCCAACTCGGCGGCCAGCTCGCCGTCCACGCGGGGGTCGCGCGCGACCAGGTACCAGCACCAGGACATCGAGTGCGCGAGGGTTTCGTGGCCGGCGAAGAAGAAGCCGATCAGCTCGTCCCGCAGCTGCTGCCTGGAAAGTCCCTGGCCGGATTCGTCGTCGACGGCGCCGACGAGCAGGTTGAGCAGATCGCTGTGCTCGGCGGGGTCGGCGTGCCGGGTGCGCACGACGTCCGCGACGAACTCGTTGACGTAGTCGATGTCCGCGTGGAACCGCCGGATGGCCGGAGTGGGAACCCACAACGGCGGGAAGGGCCGTGAGAGGTAGCGGGTCGCGAAGGCGGTGATCTCGTCCAGCCGCCGCGCCATGTCGGTGCTGTCCCGCAGCAGGTCGACGCCGAAGAAGGTCTGGCTGGTGATGCGCATCGTCAGCCTGGTCATCTCCGCCGAGACGTCGAAAGGCTCGCCCGACGCCGCGAGCCGCTCGCGTTCGGCCAGGACGTCGGCCAGGCACCGCACCGCCACGTCGGAGACGACGTGCACGTTGTTCTTGTGGAACGCGGGCTGGATCAGCCGCCGGCGGTGCAACCACTCCTCGCCCCCGACGGCGACCGTCAGCCCGTTGCCGAGGAACGGCCTGGCGTTCTTGTACATCGGGGCGTTCTTGTCGTAGTTCTGATAGTTGTTCCGGACCACGTGGTGGACGTGGTCGGGATGGGTGATGAAGATCAGTTCCTTGCCCAGCAGCCGGGTGCGGGCCATGCCCTGCGGCAGCGCGGCGATGCGGGTGAACAGGCTCAGCGGGTCGCGCCGGAACTCGCCGAGCGTCTTGGTCGCCTTGAGCATGGTCGGGACGGGTGACGCGGGTGCGGCCACGGGTGCGGACACGGTCACGACAGTCCACCTCGCACCCGGAGCACCGAGCTCGTATTCGCCATGGTGAACGGACCTCCTCAGTACGCTGAGACCGATTGGTTCCGGCACGCTATCGGCGATCCGGGCCCGCCGCAGCGGTTTGCCGGAGCGCACTCACCGTCGCACGGGTTCAGGGTGCTGACAATGCGGCCGATCGTAACGATCCCGCAATGCGCCCGCCGCTCGCGTACGGGCACGGGGAACCCGGGCAACCGAGGATGCGCAGGACGTGATCGCGTCCGGCACGCCGGTCTTCGAGTGCGGCGCGCTGCGCCTGCCACCCGGCCCGGGCCTCGGCGTCGAGATCGACCGTGACGCGCTGGGCCGGCTGCGCGAGCAGTACCTGAAGTGCGGAATCCGTCGGCACCGCGACGGCGTGGCGCACATGCGCTCGGCCCGCCCGGCCCGGGCCGGGAAGCGCCCGGGATCCTGACGTCGGGCGACGGCCCGGCTGAGTACGTCAGTCCAGAGCCCTGAGTACCGGGCACTCTCGACGGCGTCGCACCGGTGAAGGAGCGTGAGGCCACGGCAATCAGCCGAAACCCCACCGGCCTTGCGCTGCGGCCATGGTGCGGGTTCTTTCGTTCACGGCGAAACACAAGGAGCTAGAGTGCGCATCCGCCTTGCCCTCGGCTTGGCCGGCCTGCTCGGCGCGGCCGGGATGATCGTGGGCACCGCAGCACCCGCCGATGCGGGCACGTTGCCCGCAACCGCTGTTCACCACACCGCGAAAGGCATCGCGACACCGCCGCCGGACACGCCCGGCATAGCGCTCGGGTCGGCCGTCCCGGCCAAGCCGCACGCGGCCCGGCCGAACCTGGTCAGGCCCCTGACGTCCTTCTCGGTGTCGCTCGCCGAGAGTGCCAGAACGCTGTGGCCGCAGCAGGACGTGACCCTCACCGCGACCGCCAACATGGACGTCGGCCCCACGCCCTACTACATCCGCATCTACGGCTCGACCTTCGGCGGGTATCCCACGCCGCCGGGCAGTCCGGGCTACGTCGCCACCTGCGGCTCGGGAACGACGTGCACCGTGAGCCTCACCGAGCCGATCGCGACGCAGCAGACCTACTTCGCCTACGTCTCCGACTCGTCCTCGAACTTCCCGCCGGGCAGCATCCAGGCCACGTCCGCCCCGGCCGACGTGCAGTGGCTGCCGAGCTCGGTGACCCTCGCGGCGAGCCCGACCACGGTCGCCGTCGGCGGTACCAGCACGCTGACGGCGACCGCCAGCATGGACGTGGGCCCGACCCCGTTCTACATCGAGATCTACGACACGACCACCGGCTCGTTCATCGTCGACTGCGGCAGCGGCACCTCGTGCAGCACCTCAGTGAGTCAGAGCGCTGCCTCGACCCACTCCTATGCCGCCTACATCTCCACCTTCGGCGAAGGCTTCCCGCCGCCGAACGTCCAGGCGACCTCCGCGACCGGCTACGTCACGTGGTCCAACACGGGCTGGCAGGTCACGCTCTCCGGTCCGACCCTGGTCAGCAGCTACGCCACCTACACCGCGACCGCCAACATGGACGTCGGCCCCACGCCGTACGACATCTACATCATCGACGAGGACAACGGCTCGGAACTCGCCGTCTGCGCCGGCGGTACCACCTGCTCGACGACCTTCTCGCCGCTCTCGGGCGGCAGCACGCTCGTCGCGTACGTGGCGACCGCGGCCCAGTCGCTTCAGCTGCCGCTGGTCCAGGCATCGTCGAACACGATCACCTGCTTCCAGCGGCCCATCCCGTAAAAACCTAGAACCGTAGAACGGCAGAACGGCAGAACGGCCGGGCGCGCAGCCGTACCGCGCGCCCGGCCGTTCGCCGCCGAGGCGGTCTGATCAGGACACTCAGTACTCAGTGCCCGGCGAACATCTGCCGAGCCCACGTCAGTACCTGGGGCGCGATCGTCGGCAGCAGAGTGAAGTGGTCGGCTCCGGGCACCGGCAGGTACGTCACGTCGGTGCCCGCCGCGGCGAGCTCCTGGGCCGTCAGCGCGCTGGCCGCCGCCGGCGTCCCGTCGGCGGTGCCGTGGGCCAGCCGGACGGGCTCGGGGTAGCGGGTGATCGGGACGTCCTGCGGGTCGAGCAGGCGGTTGAATTCGGCCGCGGCCGCCGCGGGGTCCTTGAACACCTGGCCGTTCGTGACCGTGGCGACGTCGGCGGCGAGCTGGCCGACGCACTCGGTGCGCGCCTTGTCGATCAGGCCGAGGCCGAGCGGGGTGAACCACTGCGAGGCGTCCCAGCCCGGATGGGTGACCGGGCCGGTCACGCCCGAGTAGAGGGTGCCCGGGATCAACGGCGCCGCCGGGTTGGCGACCTGCTCGGTGGCCAGCTGCAACGGGAACTGGATGAAGTTGGCCAGTGCGACGGTGCCGCGGTGGCGCAGCTCCGGGGCGTACGAGTCGGCGAGGTGGGCCGACCACAGGGCCGCGTGCCCGCCGAGCGAGTAGCCGACCGAGATCCAGTCGCGGGACAGCGGCGCGACGCGGCGCGCGGCCCGGACGATGTCGATCACCGAGTATGCCTCGGAGGGCCCGTTGACGATGGAGGGCTCGCCGGGCGTCCCGATCCCGTCGTAGTCGGTCGCGGCGATGGCGTAGCCGCCGGCCAGCAGCTCGTCGTTGAGCGCGCGCTCCCAGGGGCTCGGGCCCTGCACCGACGGTGCGCACTGGTCGGCCGTCCCGCCGAAACCGTGGCTGTAGCTGACGACGGGCCACCCGCCGGCCGGAGGTTCGCCGGGCGGGACGGTGAGCGTGCCGGAGACCACGGTCGGGGCGCCGTCCCAGGCGGTGGACTCGTACCAGATCCGCCAGGCCTGCCCGGCGCCGTCCAGTTGCAGCGCGGCGGGCAGCGGGGCTTCGTGGATCAACGTTCCCTGCCACGCGTTCCCGATTGCGGTGGCGGGCCGGATCGTGGTCTCTCCTGCGGCGGTGCCGGTGGCCGCCGCCGCGTCGGCCGTCGGCGCGAGCATCGGTCCGCCGATGATCGTGACGCCGAGCAGCAGCGCCGTGGTGATTGCGGTTCTCGTCTCTCGTGTGCGCATCCAGCTCTCCTGTGGGGCCTCGGGCTGTTCGGGCTGATTGCCGTGGGCCTCACGGTGCTTCGTGCACGCGTCGCGGTCGAGAGTGGCGGATACTCAGGGTCCTGTCTGGTCTACTCAGGCCGGCTCACTCGGCCGGTGCGCTGCTGTGTCGGTGCGCTGCTGTGTCGGTGCGCTGCGCAGCGTTTCGCGCAATCCGCCGCGCCCGGACAGGCCGAGTTTGGCGTAGGCGCGGCCCAGGTGGTTCTCGACCGTGCGCTCGGAGAGCCGCAGCCGGTCGGCGATCTGCCGATTGCTCAGCCCCTGCGCGGCGCATTCGGCGATCTGGTGCTCTCGCGCGGTCAGGCCGCGGGGCCGGCCCAGCCGGGCGAGCAGGGCAGTGGCGGCCCCGCACTCGGCGGCCAGCGTCCTGGCCTGTGCGGACGAGCGTGCCGCCTCGGCCGGCGAGCCGAGATCGGCGGCGGCGATCGCGGCCGCCGCGAAGGCTTCCGCCGCGTACAGAGTGAATCCGAGCTCGAAGAAGGAGCGCGCCGCCTCGCGCAGCGCCCGGGGCTTGCCCGCCGCGTCGATCAACCCTCGTACGCAGCGGCCGAGCGGCCAGTCCTCGGGGACCGCCACCCGCTCGACCAGGTCCGCGGCGGCGGCCGGATGACCGAGCCGGAACAGTTCGAGCGCGCCGAGCACCACGGTCGCGATCATCCCGTCAGCCACCCAGGACTTCGCGGCGTGCGTAAGCCGGTCCCGCGCCGCGGCGTGCTCGCCCCGCACGTAGTCGTGCCATGCCAGAGCCTTTATGACCTCGGTGCCGAGCGCTCGCAGGTGGCGCGGCACCGGGATCGCCGCCACCGCCGCGGCCAACCGGTCCGCGTCGTCCTGCGCGCCGCGCTGTGCCGCGGCGGCCAGGCCCGTTGCCAGGCACCAGAGTCGGCCGTTCGGGTCACGTAAGGCCTGGAAGGTGCGTGCGGCCTCGGCGGCGTGGACCGCCGCGGCGCGCAGCTCACCGACGGCGAGGTGGACCGCCGCGAGCCCGGCGCCCGCCCACGCGTGGCCGACGGCGTCGCCCCGCCCGACCGCCTGCTCGACCGCCGCGCGCCCGAAGGCGGCGGCCTGCCCGGGATCTCCGGACACGCAGCGGGTCAGCGCCGCGAAGCCGATGAGAGACGGTTCGAGGCGCGTGCCCTCGTCAGGTGCGCCGCGCTCGGTCAAAGCGAGGGAGAAGGCTGACAACGCCGCCTCGAATCGGCCGATGACGGGATAGGCGAGTGCCGCGCCCGTCGCCGCGAGCGAGCGCACCTGCGGCCAGGGCGCGGCCAGCAGCGGTTCCAGCAGTTCGATCGCCGCGTCGAACCGCCCGGCCACCCCGAGCAGCATTCCGCGGTGCGCCGCGAGCTGCGCCGCCTGCGCGGGATCGCCGCCGGCGGGACCAGCCGCCGTTCCCGCCGCCTCGGCCTCGGCGAGGATCGCAAGGCCCTGATCGATCCCGTCCGCGGTCCAGCTGACCCGGTATGCGCGGGCCACGGCGATCGCGGCGCGGTCGTGACGCGACTGCGCGCGCCGGTCCAGTGCCTCCAGCAGATCATCGGCGGCTTCGTAGCGGCCTGACTCCGTCATGGCCCGATGCAGCAGCAGCCCCTCGCCGATCGCGCTCGTGCTGTCGAAGGCCGCCGCGGCCAGCCGCTCCCGCAGCTCCGTGTCCGCGCCCGAGGCGGACGCGTACCTCGCGGCGGCGACGAGCCTTTCCCGGTCTATGGGACCTCCCGCCTCCAGGCGCCACGCCGCCCAGCGCAGCAGGTCGTGCGTGCGCCGCAGACCGGTGGCCTCAAGCGCCTGCGCGAGCCGGCCTGCGTAGGCGATCCGCGCGGAAGCGGGGGTCGACCGGGAGATCAGCTCGGCGTAGAGCGGATGGCAGATGCGCACCGGCAGCCGCCGATCGTCGTGGTCGACGTCGAGCAGGCCGCGCCGTTCGAGCGTGTCGACCGCCGGTGTGTCCACCAGTTCCATGAGCAGGCGCAGGCCGACCGGCTCCGCCATGGCGACCAGTTCCAGCGCCGCACGCTCGGTGGCACTGATGCCGGTGAGCCGTGCTTCGAGCAGTTCCGCCAGACCCCCCGAGCGTGCCGCGATGCGTTCGAGCTGCCAGCAGCCGTCGACGCGGCGCAGCGTCTGCGCGGAAAGCGCGCCGAGTACCAGCTCCCTGATGAACAGGGGCACACCCGCGCCGAGTCTGGTGATCTCGCGCACCGCCGCGGGTGCGATCTCGTCCCCGAGCACCGCGGTCAGCAGCCGGGCCACGTCCGTCGGGTCGAGTGGATCCAGATCGATCCGCTCCAGCGACCCGTCGCCGAGCAGCGCGGCGAGCGGCTCGGGCAGCCGCGTCGCGGCCCGGATGGTGGTCAGCAGCCGGATCCGCCCCTCGGCGGCATGCCGTCTGAAGACGAGCGCTGACATCTCGTCCAGGAGATCCGCGTCCTCGACCACGACGACGCGGGCCGCCGCCCCGTCCGCCGCCGGTGGCCCGGATGTCGACAGTGCGCCGGGACCGCCGATCGCCGCGAGGGCGCCGAACGGGACCGACTGGTTCGCCCTCAGCCCACGGACATGGAGCGTCCGACCAGCCGTCGGCTGCTCCTGGAGCTGCTCGACCGCCTCCCGGACCAGGCGGGATTTGCCGACGCCGACCGGTCCGACGACGACCGCGCCCGCCCCGCCGCGACGTGTCAGCACCCGTCGCAGCGTGGCCAACTCACCACGCCGACCGACGAACGGCCAACGTCCGGACGCGGTGGCGGCGCGGGTGTCGAATGGCTCCATCGCAGCAACGTATGTCAACGAGTGCTGAGACACCATCGGTGTGAAAGTTGCGCAGAGCCCTGCCGGAGCCCGTTTCTGCCGCTGCCGAGCGGCACGCGCGCGGCCGGTGCCGCGCCCACCCTCTGGCGTTACCGGGTAAGGCTTGCTTTAGTCAGAAGGTATCGACTCGCTTGTTGCGGAACACGGCTGGACTCTTGACTTCTGGCCATAGTCGGCAGAATTGTGAGTCCGGCGCCGCGGCGGGAGTGCGCCACACCCACGAGCCGGGGGTGCCGACGAGGTGCGCCCCGGCAGCGTCCAATGACGGAGGCGACATGGCACGCACCAGACGGCGTCGATGGCTGCGCGGCAGCCGGACGGGCATCGCGGTGGCCGCGCTGCTCGGCAGCGCCGCGATCGCGCAATCGGCACCAGGGCACGCAGATCGGCTCCCCGGCACCGCGCCGGCGGCGAGCAGTGCGCCGATCTACCTGAACACGAGCTACTCGTTCCAGGCCCGCGCGGCGGACCTGGTCTCCCGCATGACGTTGGCGGAGAAGGCGGCGCAGCTGAGCACGAACAGCGCGCCGGCGATCCCGCGGCTCGGCGTGCAGCAGTACACGTACTGGAGTGAGGGCCAGCACGGCATCAACACGCTCGGCGGCGACCAGAACAACGGCGGCGTGAGCGGAGGCGTGCACTCCACCAGCTTCCCGACGAACTTCGCGTCCACGATGTCGTGGGATCCGGGTCTGGTGTATCAGGAGACCACTGCGATCTCGGATGAGGCGCGTGGGTTCCTGGACAAGTCGTTGTTCGGTACCGGGCAGAACAACCTCGGCCCGTCGTCCGGCGATTACGGTGATCTGACGTTCTGGGCGCCGACGGTGAATCTGGATCGTGATCCGCGCTGGGGTCGTACGGATGAGGCGTTCGGTGAGGATCCATACCTGGTCGGGCAGATGGCCGGGGCGTTCGTCGACGGGTACGAGGGCAACACGCAGAGCGGGCAGTCGCAGAACGGCTACTTGAAGGTCGCGTCGACGGCGAAGCACTACGCGCTCAACAACGTCGAGGACAACCGCACCGGCATCTCGTCGAACGCGTCGGACACCGACATCCGGCAGTACTACACCAAGCAGTTCGCGAGCCTGATCGAGAACGCGCATGTCTCAGGCCTGATGACGTCGTACAACGCGATCAACGGCACACCGTCGGTGGCGGACACGTACACGCTCAACCAGATCGCGCAGCGCACCTACGGCTTCGGCGGCTACGTCACCTCCGACTGCGGCGCGATCGGCACCACGTACCAGAACTTCCCGAGCGGACACTCGTGGGCGCCGCCCGGCTGGAGCACCGACAACGGCGGCTCGAACGCCGTGTGGACCAACTCGGCGACGGGCGCGCAACTCGCCGGCGCGGCAGGTGGCCAGGCGTACGCGCTGCGCGCGGGAACCGACCTGAACTGCGCCGGGAATGAGAACACGTTCACCAACATCCAGGCGGCGATCAATGCCGGGGTTCTGAGCCAGGGCGTGATCGACAACGCATTGGTGCATTTGTTCACGGTGCGGATGCAGACGGGTGAGTTCGATCCGGCGTCGCAGGTGCCGTATACGTCGATCACGAAGTCGGTGATTCAGAGTCCGGCGCATCAGGCCTTGGCGACGCAGGTGGCGGACAACTCGCTGGTGCTGTTGAAGAACGCGAACGTGTCCGGGACC
>NZ_DASYZI010000230.1:0-5984 GCF_035946395.1 Actinocrinis sp. | reverse complement strand
CGATCGCGGGGGTCTCCGGGTCCTTGCGGATCAGCAGGAAGGTGACCAGCGTGGACAGGCCGAGCAGGATCGCGCTGATCCCGAACGCCACGTTGTAGCCGTGGATCTGCGCCGACGGGGAGTACGGCGAGGCGTGGTTGTTCTTGCCGTAGTTGACGATCGTCGTGGTGAACACCGTGTTCAGCAGCGCCACACCCAGCGAGCCGCCGACCTGCTGCGTGGTGTTGACCATCGCGCTGGCCACGCCCGCGTCGTGGTCGGCCACTCCGGTGAGCGAGGTGTTGCTCAGCGGCACGAACACGCAGCCCATGCCGACCGCCATGATGATGAAGGCGGGCAGGATCATCGACACGTACGAGGAGCCCGCCTGCAACTGGGTCAGCCAGATCATCGCGCCGGTGGCCATCAGGCCGCCGAAGGTCATCACGACGCGCGGGCCGAGCCGCGGCAGCAGTGCGCTGGCCGCGCCTGCCGTCACGATCAGCGCTCCGGAGAACGGCAGGTAGGACAGGCCGTTCTTGACCGGGGAGTAGTGCTGGATCTGCTGGAAGTAGTAGGTCATGAACAGGAACATGCCGAGCATGCCCGCGCCCATGATGACCGAGGTCAGGAACGACCCGCCCCGGTTGCGGTGCCACACCACCCGCAGCGGCAGCAGCGGGTTCTCCAGCCGGGACTCCAGGAACACGAAGCCCACCAGCAGCACCACGGCGATCGAGAAGGGCACCAGCGCGGAGGTCGCGGTCCAGCTGTTGGTCTTGGCCACCTCGGTGAACCCGAAGACCAGGGCGCCGATGCCGATGCTGGACATCAGCGTGCCCGGGATGTCGTACCTGGTGTTGCCGTGGGCCTTGCTCTCGCGCACGATCGGCAGGGCCAGCGCCACGGTGATCGCGGCGATGAAGATGTTGACGAACAGCGTCCAGCGCCAGCTCGCGTACTGGGTCAGGATGCCGCCGAGCAGCAGGCCGATCGCCGCGCCGACGCCGGCGACGGCGCCGAACACGCCGAAGGCCTTCGCCCGGTCCTTCACGTCGGTGAACGTGACCGTGATGATCGACAGCGCCGCCGGTGCCAGCAGCGCGCCGAATGCGCCTTGCAGCGCACGCGCGGCGAACAGCATCCCCTCGTTCTGCGCGAAGCCGCCGAGCCCCGAGGCCAGGCCGAAGCCGATCAGGCCGATGATGAAGACCCGCTTGCGCCCGACGTAGTCCGCGATCCGGCCGCCGAGCAGCAGCAAACCGCCGAAGGCGAGGGAGTACGCGGTCACGATCCACTGGCGGTTCGCGTCGTCGATGTGCAGCGCCACCTGCGCCGAGGGCATCGCGATGTTCACGATGGTGCCGTCGACGACCACCATCAGCTGCGCGATGGACACGACGATCAGCGAAAGCCAGCGCCGCGGGTCGGGCAGTGCCTGCCCTGGTGGGTGTGAACCCGCCGGGACGGCGTCCGCGACGGTGGTTTTTTCAGACATGGATTCCCCTCCGAGGGAAGGTGCAGCGCTTCACGGCGCGCTTGATCAGTCGTCGGTTCGCAGGACGACCCTACGATCCGGCACCGACAATTCCGGGATTGCTACTGGAAGGTGCTGCTACTCGCCCTGCGCGGCGGCCCCGTCGACGTCTTCGCAGGCGCGGTACTTGAGCAGCGGAATGAGGATGTCGTCGACCACGTGCCGGCCGAACTCGTCGTCGAGTGGCTGCTGCGCGATCAGCTTCCGCGTCATGATCATTGCGTACATGACCTCGTGGAAGAGGTCCGGGTCCGCGTCGGGCCTGACCTCGCCCCGGGCGGCGGCCTGGCTGATGATGGTCTCGTTGATGACGCGCTTGGACGCGTACGTGCACTCGTGCAGCGTGTGTCCCAGCGCGGGGTTCCGGGCCGCCGCGGTCATCACTCCGGTGAGGACCTCGCCGTCCGGGCTGTTGCTGACACGCAGCGCCATCGACATCAAGGCCATGATGTCGCCGCGCAGCGATCCGGTGTTGGGCGCCTCCGGAGTGGCGCCGAACCGGTTGACCAGCGCCTCCGCCACCAGACCCGGCTTGTCCGGCCAGGTGCGGTAGATCGTCGCCTTGCTGGCGCGGGCGCGCGTGGCGACCGCGTCCATGGTCATCCGGTCGTATCCGACTTCCCCGAGCAGTTCGAACACCGCGTCGCAGATCGCCTCGCGCCGCTCCGGTCCGCGCCGGGAGCCCCGCGGCTCCGGCAGGTCCAGGTCGCGCAGCCCGATCTCCGTGTCAGTCACGATGCCCTTCCTTCCCGAAGCCGGGAGTACGAAACCGTTTCGTACCGTAACCATACACCGGACTCGCTTCAGTACGAAACCGTTTCGTACACCAACGCTTGTGATGCTTATCACAAGCGTCCAGAGCTTTTGCCTACACTTGTTTGCCAACGAGCGTTGACTTCACGGTACCGCCCGGCTTACGCTGAATCCGGAGGCAACCAGGACATACGAATCGGCCGGTGGAGCGAACAACGGCCCATCAGAAGGCGAGGGCACGCGATGACGTGGGACACGCACTCGGACCAGGATCTTGTCCAAAGCGCTGCGCACAACGCCGTGAGCGACGTCGTGATCGTGGGGGCGGGGCCGACCGGGCTCCTGCTCGCCGGGGACCTCGCCGCGCGGGGTGTCGGCTGCACGGTGCTCGAACGCCGCGCCGAGTCGGCCGACACGAGCGCCACGCGAGCCTTCGCCGTGCACGCGCGTTCGCTGGAGCAGTTCGACGCGCGAGGGCTCGCCGACCGGCTGATCGAAACCGGCACGACCGTCGACAGCCTGCTGCTTTATGGCCGGGCTGCGATCTCCTTCGCGGGCTTGGACAGCCGCTTCCCGTACCTGCTCGTCACGCCGCAGTACAACGTCGAGCGGCTTCTCGCGGAGCGAGCAACCGCAGCGGGTGCGCGCATCGTGCGTGGAGTCGAAGTCGTCGGCGTCAATCAGGACTCTGACGGAGTGTCGGTGCGTGTGAGGGCTGACGGCGCCGATCGGGCGGAGTCCGTATACCGGGCGACGTACGCAGTAGGCGCCGATGGTGTGCACAGCAGTGTGCGTGAGGCACTCGGTCTGCCGTTCCCGGGGCGCCCGGTGGTCCGCTCGATCATGCTCGCGGACGTGCGATTCACCAACCCGCCACAGGAGGTCCTCACCGTTGCCGCGGTCGGCGACGCGTTCGCGTTCATCGCGCCGTTCGGCGATGGCTGGTACCGGACGTTCTGCTGGAATCGCCGCAACCAGGTCCCGCCGGGCGCCCCGCTGGACCTGGCGGAGATCCGCACGGTGCTGCATTGGGCGCTCGGCACCGACTTCGGGCTGGCTGAGGCGCGCTGGATGTCCCGTTTCCAGAGCGACGAACGGCAGGTCCCCGCCTACCGGGTCGGCCGGGTCTTCCTGGCTGGTGACGCCGCGCACTGCCACTCGCCGGCCGGCGGCCAGGGCATGAACACCGGCCTACAGGACGCCGCGAATCTTGGCTGGAAGCTGGCCGCCGTGCTGAACGGCCGGGCCGCGGACCCGGAACGGCTGCTGGACAGCTACCACACCGAGCGTCACCCGGTCGGCCGGATGGTGCTGCGCAGCAGCGGCGCGCTTGTCCGCCTCGCGCTGATCAAGCCGCTGGCGATACGCACCGCGCGCAACGCATTAAGCGCAGCGGTGCTGCGGGTCCCGGCGTTTGCGCACCGCGCGATGGGGACGGTCAGCGGCATCGCAATCGAGTACGGACGGCCCCAGGGCGCGCACCCCAGCATCGGCAAGCGCGTGGGAGATCTGCCGCTCACGGGCAGCAACGGAGCGGGCAACATTGGATCGGTAATGGCGTCGCGGCTCTACGAGGTGTTGCGCAACGGCAGGTTCGTGCTGATCGGTCGGGACGCGGACGAGGCCGACATCGTGAACGAGTGGAAAGGATGCGTGGATTACGCGGTCAGCGCGCAGTCACCGCATGCGCTGCTGTTGGTCCGGCCTGACGGATACGTGGCTTGGGCCAGTGACGACACGAACGCGGCGGCCCGCGCCTCAGCTGCCCGCGGTGCCCTTATGCAGTGGTGCGGTTCCTCGCGCTGAGCGCTGCGTATTCGGATCGTCTTAGGGCATATGACCGAAGGCGTACCCGAAAACGCGTCCCACAGTGCGTGGAGGCCCGCGATGCGCTTCGCTGATCGTGCCGAAGCGGGCGGTGAACTGGCCGCTCGCCTTGAGCACCTGCGCGATCAGCGTCCCGTCGTGCTCGGGCTGCCGCGCGGCGGCGTGCCGGTCGCCTTCCGGATCGCCGAGGCGCTGGACGCCCCGCTCGACGTGATCGTGGTGCGCAAGCTCGGCGTCCCGTGGCTGCCGGAACTCGCGATGGGGGCGATCGGCGAGGACGGCAGCCTGGTCATGGAGATGGACACGCTGCGGCATGAGGGCATCACCGAGGCGATCTTCACGGCGGTCGAGCGACGTGAGGCTGCCGAGTTGTCGAGACGCGCCGACGCGTATCGTGCAGGGCACCCCGCGGTGTCGATCGCCGATCGTACGGTCGTCATCGTCGACGACGGGATCGCCACCGGTTCCACGGCACGCGCCGCGTGCGTCGTCGCCCGTCAGCGCTCTGCGACTCGCGTCGTGCTCGCCGTGCCGGTGCTGCCGCCGGACCTGATCGGCCCGATGCGGCAGGTGGCCGACGAGGTCGTCTGGCTGTGCGCACCGGAACCGATGATCGCCGTGGGCAACTGGTATGGCGACTTCGATCAACTCACCGACGCCGAGGTCGTCGAACTGCTCACGCGTGCCGACGCTCGCCAGTGATCCAAGCCCGCCGGCAGCGGAGCGGCAATCAGGATCCGGACGCTGTGATCAGGACTCAGCGACCGCGACGACTCCGCTCATCGTTCCGACGTACGCGCGGCCGGCTGCGAGCGTCGGCGAGGCGAAGTGTGGCGACGGACCGACGGCGACCTGCGCGAGAACCTGGCCGGTGCTCTGGTCGAGCGCGTAGAGAACGCCCGCGCCGTCGTTCATCGACCAGACCGCGCCACCGCCGACGGCCGGCGAGTCATAGGCGGTCTGCGGGTCTGCTTGCCAGAGCACGGATACGGTCTGCGCGTTGACGTTCACGGCGCGGATTCCGCCGCTGCATGGGAGATACGCCTTGGTCCCGTCCACGGCCGCCGAGCCGTACGCGGCGCACAGCTGCGTGTCAGAGAGCTGGCCACCGATGCCGCCGAGGTGTCCGGGCCGGATGAGATATGCGACACCGCGCTTGCCCGCGATCAGCACGTAGCCGTCGACCACGGCGGGTGACATCGAGCCGAGATCCAGGTCGCTCGCGTTGTCCCGCGACCAACTGATCGGCGCGAAGTAGTCGGCGCGCCGCAGGTCCGGCGTGAGTGCGAGGACCGAGTCGCTGCCGTCGTAGCTGCCGGTCTGCGCGCCGTTGCCGACCGCTGCCAGCAGCGTGTTTCCGTGTACGACGAGGCCGCCGGGCGTCCAGATGCCGCCTCTGCGCGGCGTGGGCACCGAGTACGTGAGCTGATTTCCGCTTCCCCCGGCCGGCACCGCGACGACCGAGCCGACGTAGTCGCCGCAGTCGCCGGCGAGGCCGCCGAAGGCGATGTATACGTGCCCGAATGCTGTGGTCAGCGCCGCGCGCTGCTGCGCGTCGGCGGCGCTGCCGGCCATCGGTTCGGCGTATCGCTTCCAGCGTACGGCGCCTGTCGCGGGATCGAGCGCGGCGAGCAGGTGGTGCCTGCCCTCGGTCTCGGCCAGCACGAACAGAGATCCGGTCGCCGGGTCGTACGCGGGAGTGGAGGTGATTCCCAGTGGGTTGATATTCCCGCAGGGCAGCTCGGACAGTGGCACGGGACGGCCGAGGCCGGTACGCCACAGCACGTGTCCGTCTGAACGTGCGAGCCCGTACACGGAGTCGTTCTCGGTGGCCGCGATGAGCGTCCCGCCGAGCAGCAGCGGCTGTCCGTACACGGCGCCGTCGAGT
>NZ_DASYZI010000229.1:0-3036 GCF_035946395.1 Actinocrinis sp. | reverse complement strand
CGGTACGAACCGGCACTGGTGAATACGGGTTGGCATATCAGGATGCAGACTCATAACCCATGGGTCGTGGGCTCGGGTCCCACCCGCCCTACGCAGGTTGGACAAGCTGCACCTCGTCAGCGCAGCTCGAATATATAGGCTGTCATACTCGATCGTCGCGCGGAGATGAGGTTGTCGCATCGTTTCACGCGGCGTCGCTGTCTCCATGTATTGCCTTGGCAAGCGGGTCGCGGTCTGGCTGGGCCTGTCCTGGTGGTTTTGCGGCAACAGAAGGCCACGGCGCGGGAGGTGCCGCCCGGCGAGCCTGTGCCACCTGCGGCGCTGGTGTGGGGAACCCCGGCTCGAAGGGTTCGAGCCGGGGCGGAACGGTGAGTGCGCCGGGTGGCCAGGCGTCCGTTATGGGCGAGATGAAAGGCGGCTCAACAGTCCGGGATCGTTTGCCCGGAATTATCCAGGGCCTGGTCGTTGCCCCACCTTGAGAGGTAGTACGCCGAGACATATTGCCGTGCCGAGCCGATGTCGGGATCGGTCAGCAGCCACCAGTGGTTGTAGCTGGTCGAGTTGCCGACCATGTTGCCCCACTGTTTGCAGTACACATAGTCGGTGCCGCTGTAGAGCGTTCCCGTGATCGTGTTCTGCCAGGGCGTGTTGTAGACGGTCGCGTTCGCGAACATGTCGACCCAGTACTTCGCCGCGGGCTGTGGTGTCGTGGCGCAGTTCGCGATCGCGTTGCCGTTGATGTCCAGGGCTTGGTCGTTGCCCCACTTGGACAGGTAATACGCCGAGACGTACTGCCCGGCGGGTCCGGAGTCCGGGTCTGTGTAGAGCCACCAGTGATTGTAGGCCGAGGCGTTGCCGACGACCGGTCCCCAGACCTTGCAGTACACGTAGTTGTTGCCCGCGTTCAGCGTCCCTGTCTGGGCTGGGCTGTACGGGCTCGCGTACACCGGTGCGTTCTGGAACGTGTTCACCCACGACACCGCGGGCGGCGGGGGCGGGGGCGGCGGGGAGCCTGCGGCGGCCACGTCCAGGTAATCACCGTCGACGTTGATGGTGATGCCGCCGTACGTCTCGTTGGCGCCGCCGTGGTACTGGTGGATGCGCTGGTGGTTGGACCAGTCCCCGGAGGGGATGTAGGAGCCGCCGTTGGTGTCGGCGACACCGTTCCACCAGGCGTAGTCGATCTGGTCCGGCAGCGCGTAGACGCCGCGGCCAACCTGGCGCACCAGGTCGGTGATGCCGGAACTGGCGCTGGAGTATTCTCCGGACAGGTAGCCTCGTGCATGCAACTGCGCAGTCCAGCCGGATATGTAGTTGAGAACGCCGGTGCTACAGGAGGCGTTGCTGTTGTCGTACGCTTCCATGTCGTTGTAGACGGTGCTGTTCCCCGGCAGGCCGAGGGCCGAGGCCTGGTTCGCGGCGTCGTTGGCCTCGTTGACGCCCTCGTTGTAGGCGGTCGAGGGGTCGTAGGAGATGTTGTAGAAGCCTGCCAGGCACGGCGCCTGCGATCCGACATAGAGCGGGAACAGGTGCCAGCCGTAGCTGGTGACCGTGGCGACCCAGCTCGCGGTGAGGTTGGGCTGTGAGCATGACCGGTCCGCGCCGCCGATGTACACGCCGATCGCGTGGTACGGCGAGGACGAGTACCACGTGCTCATCGTCCCGGACGAGGGCGCGGTGCAGGGATCGAAGCCGCGGCCGAGGTAGGTGCCGGGCTGGGTGCCGGAGGCCGCCGCGGGGGTGATGGCGGCGGGAGTGGTGGCCCGTGCGGCGGGTGCCGCCGAGGTCAGCTGCACACTGCGCAGGATTGCGTCGGCGGTCGATTCGGCGCCTGAGCCGAAGGTCGCGGTCAGTACCACGCCGGCTGAGGGCACCGCGAACCGTCGCTCGCCGAGCGGTGCGTTCGCGGCCGGGATGTAGGTCGCGGTTCCGGCGGCGGCGACGCTGGTGCCGGGTCCCGCAGCCGTCGCGGTCGCCGTTGTGCCGTCGAGCGGTTCGGCGAGTAGGGCCTCGCTTCGGCCGACCAGGTCGGCTGGGCACGACTGTGCGGCCGAGGGATGGCCGAGGTAGACTGCGTGCGCGTCGAAGCGCACGCACGTCCGCGGGTTCGCAGTCAGGTCGACGATCGGCCACGAGGCGGGGACGCTCATCCGCAGGCCGTGGTACTCCAGGGTGCGCGTCGCGGCCTGCGCGGCTGCGGCGCCCGGCGGGGACAACAGGCCAAGGACGGCGGCGGCAGCGGCCGCCAAGGCCGAGGCGGCGGCGTGGCGCCGGAGGGGGAGCAAGTGCATGGGGTCTCCAGGACACGGTGGGTATGGGGCCGTGCTGCGTGTGCCGGTGCCCGGTGGGGCGCCGTTCTGGGCGTGGAGGCGGGTTGGTCAGGGTTCGTCGACCGACCTTGAAACTAGTGGGCGATTGAGGGCCGGGGAAGCATGAAGCGTGGCCGATCTGCGGTGTACGTGGCGGAAGATCGTCCCTCTCGTATCGAGGAGGCCTGACTTATAAATCGTAGATGGTTAACATGCTGGTTCGACAAAGCCTGGTGAGAGGCTGTTTTCGAGGTGAGTGGTGAGGTCTGTCGGTGTGATGAATCGTGCTGGTGAGGGCGTGATGGTGTATCCGTGCTGGTTCAGGAGGGCTGCCTGACACCCGAGGTCACCGAAGGCCGAGTCCCAGCCTTCGTTGCTCCCGATCGAGATCGGTGACCACGACGGCGAGTTCGTCGCCTACGTTCACGCCGTCGCCGAGAGCCTCCACTCTTGTTCCCCAAGGAACCAGGCGAAGACGGACGCGACGAACGAGGCATGGACCGTGACGCCGATCCTCGGCGCCGAGGGCGCTCGAACTCGACTCCCACTTCATGACTGAGCGGCCTGTGGCATTGGATGGCAAGGACGATACCTCGATGACAGAGCCGTCATCGCAAGTCACTGTGACTGAGGTCCACTCGGCCTTGGGCACGGCGCTGTCGTACCCGGAGGACTGCGTCGGGCCGATGGTGAATGTGCGTGCTCTGTCCTGTCCCGTCAATCTCCA
>NZ_DASYZI010000228.1:0-2256 GCF_035946395.1 Actinocrinis sp. | reverse complement strand
CTACCACATCTACGCGCCTGCCGGTACGTCCGACATCCAACGCCTGAGACTGTCGGAGTACGCAGTGGGAGTCAACCAGGAGCACGAGCAGTGGTCAGTCGTCCTGGCAGACCGGCTCCGCGCCGACACGAGTACCCGCGCGTACGTAAGCCGCTCCCAGGCGTTCACGGCCTCCCACAAGAACGGGATGACCGGCCTGCGGGAATGGTGGCATACCAACTCACGCTGAGCTGACACCGCCGACGATCCCGGCAGCCGACAGCACACTGCCGCCGCCGCGGTCCGCGGGCTGGTGTCCGCTGGACCACGACGGCGACGAGTACGAGTACGACGATGACGCGGTGCGCGGTGGTCAGGTCGCGGTGCAGGTGAGGATCGGTGTCGCCGCGCCGCCGTTGCCCTGGAATCCGAAGGTGGTCGAGCCTCCGGCCGCGATCACGCCGTTGCCCTGGGCAGTCGCCGTCTCGGTACTGCCCGAGGCGGTGCTGGTGGCGTTCCACATACTGGCGACCGACTGGCCGCCGGTCCAGGTCCAGGTGACCGTCCAGGACGCCGTCGGCTTGGTGCCGACGTTGGTCACGGTGACGTTGGCGATGAAGCCCCCGCTCCAACTGGTGGTGATCTGCATGGCGGCCGTGCAGCCGCCGTTCGCCGCGCTGGTCGTGGTGGCGGTCACCGCGGCGGATCGGGCCGACGCGTTGCCGGCTGCGTCAACGGCCGCCACCGAGTACGTGTACGCCGTCGACGGAGTCAGGCCCGGATCGGTGTAGGTGGTTGCGCCGTAAACGGTGGTGAGCAGCGTCGAGCCGCGATAGATGTAGTAGTCCGTCACGCCGACGTTGTCGGTCGAGGCGTTCCACTTGAGCGAGGCGGTCGTCGGCGTGGTGCCCGTGACCGTCAGGCCGGCGGGCACCGACGGCGCGGTGTAGTCGCCCCCTGAGACGGGCTGCCCGCCGAAGCCGGGCGCCTTGATGCCGGCGAGGTAGGCGTCCTTGGTCGTGTTGACCGTCGTCCAGTCGTCGTTGAGGATGCCGCCGGTGTCGCCCGAATCGGGGTTCCACGACCAGAACGTCCAGGAGAAGCTGTCCCCGCCGTACTGGCCAGTAGGCCGCAGGTAGTTCACCAGGGTCCTGAGCCAGGTCTGGTCGGTGGTGGAGGCCAGCGTGGTGCCGAACTCGCCGACCCAGACCGGGGCGATGTTCTGCTTGAACAGGTAG
Organism: Actinocrinis sp.; assembly: GCF_035946395.1. Classification (NCBI taxonomy): domain Bacteria; kingdom Bacillati; phylum Actinomycetota; class Actinomycetes; order Catenulisporales; family Actinospicaceae; genus Actinocrinis; species Actinocrinis sp. The sequence continues at coordinate 1,039 of NZ_DASYZI010000228.1, read as the reverse complement.
CCCCAGTAGGTGTCCCAGATCGCCTGCATGTTGTTCGGGAACGTCGGGTCGGTGAACCAGGACTGCTGCGCGACGCTGGTCGCGTAGTCGTGCGCCGAGTAGACGAGCCGGTTGGCGACGTTGAGCACGACCGGGAACTGTCCGGCGCCCGCGAGGTTGCCGCCCCACCAGTCGGACTGGCCGTTGAAGGTCTGCACGCCCTCGACGAAGATCAGCAGGTTGGGGTTGACCGACAGCACCGCGTTGCCCGCGCGCTCGGCCGCCAGCCGCCAGTCCTTCGTGGTGTCGCCGCAGCCCCAGCAGGCCGGGTCGTGCGGCTCGTTGTGCAGGTCGATGCCGATCACCGCGGGGTTGTTCTGGTAGCGGGTGGCCAGTGCCTGCAAGTCGGCGATCCAGGTGGACTCGGGGACGGCGCTGGTGTACCACAGCGCGGTCTGGCCGCTGGAGTCCGGACGGTGCCGGTCGAGGATGATCTTGAGGCCGATGGTACCCGCGTAGGCGACGATCTTGTCCATCACGCCGAGCGAGTTGAGGCCGGCCAGGTCGGCGTTCATGCCGCCGGAGTAGTTGATGCTCTGCGGCATGGTGTTCTTGAAGATGTCGTCGCTGTACGGCAGCCGGATCGTGTTGTATCCGAGCGACTTCATCTGGTCCATCATGCTCTTGTAGTCGCGGGTCCACAGGCCGTGCGCGACGTAGTTCGACGTCTCGAAGCCGAACCAGTTGACGCCGGCGATGCGCACCGGCTGGTTGTTCGAGTCGAGGATCTGCCGGCCGCTGGTGTGCCAGTACCCCGCGCCGAGCGTGGTGGCGGCCCGGGCCGGGGCGGTCGTCACGGTGGCGGCCAGCAGCGCGACGCCGACCGCGGCGGCCAGGGTGCCGCGAAGCCTTCTCAGGGGTCTTGCCATGGGCCGGCCCTTTCGTGGGAGGTGGTGGAGGCCGGGACGCAGCCGAGGCGCGCGTCGGCACGTCAGTCGGCTCTACTCCGGCGAGCGCCAAACTACGAACACCGGCGCGCAGGTCAACCGCACGCCGGGCC
>NZ_DASYZI010000227.1:0-17284 GCF_035946395.1 Actinocrinis sp. | reverse complement strand
GAGCCGAGCGGATACTCCTGCGCGCCGACCGCGATGAATTCGAGGCCGTTGCGCAGTACCTCGTCCTGAGCGTCAAGGGTCGAAATCACCGAGGCTCGGTGCCCGCGGCGCTTCAGTTCGCGGCCCAGCGTGACCATGGGCGCGACGTGCCCGGTATAGGGCGGGGTGACTAGACCGATGTGGGACACAGCTGCCTCCCGTGGAGCCGTCTCTGCCATTAGTCATTCGATGATAACCGGGATTATTGTTATCATCGGATGCTACGTCAACTGGGACTGATTCCCCAGTGAGCAGGCTGTGGTGGGGATGCGCGCACAGCGGCGCTGGCGGATCCGACGACGGCAGATCCTGGGCGCCCGTGCTGCTTGAAGACTCCGGACGAGTGATGAGCGCGTGTGTCACACGTGACACCGGCGGCCCTGGTTCCGGGCGATGGCGCTACTACCAGGGATGTTCACTGGTAACGTGCCCGCCGCGCGATCAGTCCGTCCGCGGCGGGCACGCGCCGAAGACCATCTCACGGCCTGGATCAGGCGATGGTGGGCGACGAGTCCGGCGTTGATCGAGGATCAGCACCGGCACTGTCCCTTGAGGCCGGGGACGGTGCCGGGTGCGAAAGCGCAGGTGTCAGGCTGCTTGCTCGGCTTGCAGTTGCCGGACGACGTCGAGTGCGTCGTTGACGTGCCGGTCGATGTTCGTCATGGAGTTGAACACATGCCGGACGGTGCCGCTGCGGTCGATGACGTACGTTTGCCGGCCCGGGATGAGACCCAGCGACGCCGGCACTCCGTAGGACTTGCGAACGTCGCCGCCTTCATCGCTGAGCAGCGTGAAAGGCAGCGAGTGCTTGCCGGCGAAGGACGCGTGCTTGTCCACCGAGTCGGAACTGACCCCGATGACCTCGGCGCCGGCATCGGTGAAGACCTCGTGGCTGTCGCGGAACGCGCACGCCTCGGCGGTGCAGCCGCGCGTCTCGTCCTTCGGGTAGAAGTACAGCACCACGATGCGCTGCTCGACCCGGTCGTGGAGGCGCACCAACTCGCCGCCCTGGGACCGGAGAGTGAAGTCCGGAGCCTTGTCGCCGACGGCGACGCCTCGACCCATGTGTGCCTGCCTTTCCTGGTGGCGGTAGTGACACGTGCAATCGGCGCCCGGCGTTCAACGGGCTGCGGGGAAGTGCACGATGGCAAGCTTATGCCGAGGGAGAGGCCGGACCCCGCGACTCGCGGAAACGTATCGCGTGAGTCTGATTCAGTCCGCTCCGTCCAGGTTTGAGGCGGGCGTGGATGCGCGAGCATGACGCGTTCGCGTGACGGGGCGGGTTCGCAGAACGCTGTGGGTTTGCGTGACGCGGTGGGTTTGCGTGACGCGGTGGTCGGGTGACCCGAGGCTCGCACCTCGGCCACCCGACCACCGCTCGAACTACCTCCGGATGCTTCCGGTGCCTACAGGTTTACGGGAGTGCTGCCAGGATCGCCTTGTATGCCGCGCCGAACGGCGTCGGATTGCCGGTGTAGTCGGTGATCAGGACGTTGGGGCAGCTGCCCCAGGCGTCCCAGGTCCACGCGAGGTAGCCGGTGCTCTGCGAGTTCAGCCAGGTGGTGAGCGAGTCGATGTAGCTGCCGCCGCAGTCGCTTTCACCGGTCTCGCCGACGATCACCGGTACCTTGGCCATCACCGGGGCGACCTGGCTCGTCCAGCAGGCCTGCGTGGCGCAGGTGTTGAAGCTGTACGAGTGCCAGGACGCGACCAGGTTGTTGTCCGGGTCGGTGGGCTTGTAGGTCAGCCAGCCGGTCAGGTCGTTCGAGTACTCCTCGCCGCCGAGCATCAGGACATTGGCAGCGCCGGTGGAGCGGATCGCGGTCACCATGCCCTGCATGCCGGCGACCGAGTAGCCGATGCCGGTGCAGGTGCCGCCGTTCTCCCAGCACTGCCAGCCGGTGGTGGTGTCGCCGGTCGCCCGTGAGGCGTAGGGCTCGTTGAAGAGGTCGAAGATGACCGCGTTGTTCCCCTTGAACGTGCCGGCCACCGAGGTCCAGAACGGGATCGCCTGTGCGGCGTCGGGCATCGGCTTCTGGCAGGTGGCCTGCGCCGAGGAGCAGCCGGAGGAGTTGCCCGTGTACAGTCCGTCGGTCCAGTGCAGGTCGAGGATCGCCACGATGCCGTTGGCGTTGAGCAGGTTGACGTACGTCTTGACGGCGTTGATGTAGTTCGCACCCGCATACGCCGCGGTGACGTAGGACTCTGCGTTCCAGCACGCCTCATTCACCGGCACCCGCACGGCCGTGATATGCGTCCAGCTCTTGATGGCCTGGATGGAGGCCTCGTCCACCGGACCGTCGAAGAAGCCCCAGCCCTGCACGCACGCGTATTCGGCGCCTGAGCGGTTGACACCGTGCAGGATGACCTGGGTGCCGCTCGCGTCGACCAGCTTGTTGCCGGAGACGTGCAGTTGCGGCACGGGGGTGCGGGCGACCTCGGTGAGTGTCACGCCGGCGGAGGTGTAACCGGCGGAGCTCGCCGTGAACGTGGCCGCGCCGGTGCTCGCGGTGTCCGCAGCGACCGTGACGTTCTGCGCCGTGTTCCAGTTGGTCGGGGTGAAGGTCAGGCTGGCGGAGGTGGAACCGACCGTCAGACCGCTGTTACCTGAGCTGCGCGCCACCGAGACGGTGACGTTGGCGGTGGGAGCCGCGGAGAGCGCGACGCCGTAGGTGTCGGTAAAGCCCTGCATCACCGGCGCCGAAGCGGTGGTGGTGACGATCGCCGGGGTGACGGTGCTGGACGGGGTACAGGTCACGCTCGTCGGCGCGGCATCGCTGGCGCTGAAGGTGCCCTGGAATCCGAACGACGTGCTCGCCGCGGCCGCGAGCGACCCGTCGTAGCTGGCGTTCGAGGCGGTGATGTACTCAATGCTCTGAGTCACCGTGGCGCCCCAGGCGCTGGTCTCCTTCTGGTCGCCGCCGAGGGTGAAGGTCACCGTCCAGCCGGTGATGGCCGTGGTGCCCGAGTTCGTGACCGCGACGCTCGCGACGAACCCGTTGCTCCACGCGCTCTGGACGCTGTAACTGGCCGTGCAACCCGCCGCGGCGCTGGCCTGCGGTTCGGCGACTGCTGTCACTCCGAGAACGAGCGCGGCCGTGGGCAGCAGCGCGCCGAGGCGGCGCAGCCGCGGCCGCCGGGGGCCCGGCCCGGTGGTGGCGTGCGAATACGGGGATCCCACGCGGATCTACCTCCATGGGCGGTGAGTCGGTGCCCGGAAGCTACAAAGCGCGCTGGGGAAGGCCAAGTGCCGCGGCGTGCCGGCGCGCGTCGATCAGCGTTCGATCGTGCGTGCGGCTCGCCCCGCAATGAAGATCACTGAAACTTTCGCTGGGATTGTTCGAGCTGTGGGGTCGGATCAGGGTGCGGTGCGTGGTGTGTTGGTCGCTAGGCGGAAGGTCGTGCCCGTACTGGAGGTGTGGGCACGACCTGACAACGCGGCGAGCGTGTGTGAAAGGCGACGCGACCCCGGCCCCACGGCTCGAACATCCTTAGGTGCTGGGCAGCGCCGTGCCCCGGACTGAAGGAACTCGACAACGGCATAAGGTCGGTCACCGCGACATCATTGCCGCAGCACCCGCAGCACCCGCAGCACCCGCAGCACCCGCAGCACCCGCAGCACCCGCAGCACCCGCAGCACCCGCAGCACCCGCAGCACCGGCAACGTCACGAGTCAACAGGCGGTCATACGATGAAGTGCCGCCTGCCGTTCGCGCCGATCATCCACGTCAGTTGATGTCGAACTCGTTCCCTTCGGGGTCCTTCATCCCGACCGCGTAGTGGTCGAGCCCTTCCTGGTACATCACGACGGTCTTGATGGCGCCCAGGCCCACCAGGCGTTCGGCTTCGGCGTCCACGCGCTGCTTCCGCGTCTCGATCGGGTCCGCACGGCCGCCGCTGGCGTGGATGTCGATGTGCAGCCGGTTCTTGACGCTCTTCGCCTCCGAGACCACCTGGAACCAGATGGCCGGCCCGCCGCCCTGCGGGTCGCTGATCCGGTCCGCGCCGTCGAACAGCTCTTCTTCAGGCAACCCCAGGTCGCGGTAGTAGTCGTTCCATGTGTCAAACCCGGCTGGCGGCGGCGCGATCTCGTAGCCCAGCGCGGCGGCCCAGAACCGGGCCTGGCGGTCGGGATCGGCGCAGTCGATCACCAGCTGGTAGCCAACAGGCATCGGGATTCCTTTCTCAGCCACGCGAAAAACCTCTCCTCGGCCCGCCATCGTGCCAGCGGCCACTGACACCAGGCGCAGCTCATGCGGTTGCTTCGGCGAGGCAACCTTTCGGGTGGGATGGCGCATCGAGGGGGTGTGATGGCGACGGTGACAGTGCTCGTTGACGGAGGGAGGGACCGATGAGCGGAATCAGTGACGAGCAGGGCTACACGGATTACGCGGCGGTGGCGCTGCCGCGGCTGAGGCGGATCGCGTATCTGCTGTGTCAGGACTGGCATCGTGCGGATGACCTGACGCAGAACGCGCTCACTCGGCTCTATGTGCACTGGGGGCGCGCTCGTGCGGCCGAGCATCTGGATGCGTACGTCGGGGCGATCCTGCTGAACGTGTACCTGGCCGAGCAGCGTACGCACTGGTGGAAGCGGACCAGTGTGCGCGCGCAGCGGCGGCAATCCGGCGGGCGGTGTCCCGGTGACGGTCGGCGGGCACGCCGCGCTCCTGTGGACGAATTCGAACGGTGCGACGCTGTCTTTCACCTATGGAGCCGCCAGGGTGGTCATCCAGGCTGCGGGTAAGGAGTATCAGGCGCTCGGCGGACGGGACGGCTTCCTCGCGTTCTGCCGATCGCTGAGATGGTTCGGTGCCGACCCCGCGCACTGGACGACAAACGTCTTGGGCTGATATGAGCGGAAGCACGCACTACGCGAACCTCCGCACCGTTACAGACCGCTGATGCTCCACAGCCGCGTGGTGTGGTCGATGCTGCTGGTCGCGAGCACTCGGCCGTCCGGGCTGATGGCGACGCCGGTGAGGGCCGCGATGTGACCGGTGACGGTGGCGATGAGCGCGGGACGACGCGGATCGGAAACGTTCCAGAGCCTGGCCACCGAGTCGGCGCCGGCAGTGGCCAGCACGCGACCGGTAGGACTGAACGCCAGGCCGTTGACCTCCGTCAGGTCGCGAGGGCCGGACGAATGGCCGGTGAAGGAGGCCAGCAGCACCGGATGGGAGGGTTCGACGACGTCCCAGATGCGTACAGTGCCATCGTCGCCGCTGCCGCTTGTGCCCTCGGTCGCCACGATGCGGCCGTTCGGGCTGAAGATGCCGCTGCCTGCCGCGTGTGACTCGCCGAGTGCGAACTCGCCGAGGGCAGTGGGTCTGCGAGGGTCGACGACGCTCCACAGGCCCGATGCCCCGGAGGTGACACCGTCGCTGCCCACGGCCAGCACGTGCCCGTCGGGGCTGAAGGACATGCCCCAGATCTCGGCGTACCCGGTGGGATCGGTGGCCGACAGTTGCGCGGGCGCGGTCGGGTCGGTGATGTCCCACAAGCTGATCGCCTTGGCGCCGCCCTGACCGTCACCGCTGGCCACGGCCAGCACGCGCCCGTTGGGGTGAATCGCCAGGCAACCTGCCCCGGCGGCTGGTCCGCGCAGGGTGGCCAGGGCGCCGACGCGGGAGAAATCGGCAACGTCCCAGAGCCCGACCGCCGAGTCGGCCCCGTCGGCGTGAATCGTGGCCAGTACCCGGCCATCGGGGCTGAACACTCCCCGTACTCCCTGCAACGCCGCGCCGTGGGCAGTCACCGGCGCGGGTTGCGACGGATCGTCGATGTTCCACAGCGTGACGACTTCGCCGGCGTCGAACGCGGCCAGCGCGTGCCCCGACGGATGGAAAGCCACCGCGCGAACGGACAGCGCCGCTTGTGTCGAACTCTCGTTGTAGGCGAACGGAACCGCAGTCCCGAGCACAGCCAACCGCCCGACACCGCGCGCACGTGTCAGGTACAGTCCCGTCGGCACACCGACCGCGATCAATCCGGCCAGCCCAGACAACAGCACGCTGCGACGCCGCAGTCGCAGCCGCGACACCGAGCCCGTCACGGCTGCACTCCCGTCGGCGTCGCGCCGCAATCCCTTGCGCACACGTGTGTCAGCGTACTCGTGACAGCCTGACGCGTCAGGACGGCGCCACACCAACCAAGCGGCCTCACGTCACGGCTCGGGTCCGCGCCGCCGGGGACGCGGGCCCGAGCCGTCACTGCGGATCAGCCCTATGGCATAGAGCCGAGCGAGCCGGTGCGGACACGTGGAAGCGGGTGCGATCCGAGGTCGATGCTTGCGCGCGGACGCCGGTCCATGGTGGCGGCTCCTCGCGACGGCCATCGCGGATCCCGTGCACCGGCGGACAACGCCGAATTTCGGCGTACGCTGCGATCGCCGGCCGCCGGAGGCCTCAGCCGCCGAGCGTGGTCACCATGTTCATGATGCTTTCGACCTGGGCACCGCCCTGGATGGGATAGTTGGTCTCGCCCAGATAGCCCCACCAGTCCCAGCAACCGTAGGGGTTGCTCGCCCCGGACGTCGCCTGCGGATACAGGACGATCATGTTGTTGGTATCTGCATACTGGTTCAGGTTGGCTTCGTCGACGAAGGCCATGCCGACGCTGTCGTAGCCCTGCGAGCACCCGTGCAGCGCGACGAGGAGGCGGCAGGCCGCCGTGGCGGAGCACGACTGCGGGATGTAGGCGAATCCCGAGCCTGACATGTCGAGGGACGCTGCCCGGCCGCCCTGGGCGTAGGTGTTCTGGTCGAACTGGATCAGCGTTCCGCCCAGCGGGCCGGTGTTCGGCGCGCTCACCGAGCCGAACAGGTCGCCCAGCAGATCGTGCTCGGGGTCGGTGCCGCAGTTGTTCAGGTAGGGCGAACCGGTCGTCCCGCAACTGTTCGCGCCGTACGGCGTCACCCAGGCGTGGCCAGCGCCGTTGCCGGTGACGGAGGTGACGCTCGCGCCGAAGTGGGACCAGAAGGCCGCGCCGTCTCTGCTCACCGAGGAGGCGATCGCGGTGTCCTGCGAACCGTGGTAGACCCAGACCGGCAGGTGTGACAGGTTGCTGACGGGATCGACCCAGCCGTACGACGACCACAACGAGGCGTCGGCCTCCAACGTGCCGAGGTAGTCGGGGTAGGTGTTGGCCGCGCACGCGTACAGCGCCTGATAAGTGTTGTTCTGCGCGCAGTAGTAGGGCCCTGTGCCGAAGACGGCGGTGCCCTTGATCCGGCTGGAGTAGGCGACCTGCAACTGACCGGCCATGTATCCGCCGGACGACACGCCGGCCACGTACACACCGGAGATCCGGTAGCCGGACAGGCTTCCGGCGACCGGACCGACCGTGTACAGGCTGCCGGCCGCAGCCGTTTCCGTCACCGGCGCAGCCAGCGTCGCGAGCAGTGCCAACCCGGCCACCGCGGCCTGGTACCGCAAAGATCGAAGAGTCCTCACCGCTTCCCCTTCCCATCTCGATGCGCGAATGTTCCGGCACCGTAGACCCGGGATCGGTGGCCAACTACGTGAGCAGACGCCATAACCACGGCGCCATGTGTGGTTGCCGCGGCGCAGTGACGGCGTCGGCGCTCTGGCCGGTGGGAAGCGCTACCCTGACGTGCTGTCAGCTGTATTCATCAGCCTTCGACGGATGTGCCTCATGCGCGCACGTGCCTCGGTCACCGCCCTCGCCGTCTGCGGTGCCCTGCTCGTCCTTGCCGCCGGGCGCGCCTCGGCGGGTGTCGGCGACCAGTGGGCGCTGCAATATCTCAGGGCGCAACAGTGCTGGGCCATCAGCAGGGGCAGCGGTGTCACTGTCGCCGTCGTGGACAACGGGGTCAGGCCCGTCGGCGACGTCGCCGGGCAGGTGGTGCCGGGCGCCGACTTCTCCTTCTCGGCGACCTCGGCGGGAGACGGGTGGTCTGACACCAACGGTCACGGCACGGCCATCGCCACCGACATCGCCGGCACCGGTGCCCGTTCGGGCGTCGACGGCCTGGCGCCGGGCGTCAGGATTCTGCCGATCAAGGTCGATGTCAGTTCGAGCTATGAGATCCCGGATCTGGGCGTCGCGATCCGGTGGGCGGTCGATCACGGCGCCCAGGTCGTCGATGTCCCGCTCGTCACCGCCGGGCCGAGCCCCGGCGAGGCGTCGGCGATGCAGTACGCGAGCGCTCACGACGTGGTCGTGGTGGCGGCGGCCGGCAACTTCGGTGCCGATGATCTCGAATACCCTGCGGCGGACTCCGGCGTGATCGGCGTGTCCGCGATCCAGCAGAACGGCACGTTCTCATCGGCTTCGAACCACGGGACGCACGTCGTGCTCGCCGCGCCGGGCGCTCACATCCTCACCGACGAGGTACTGGGGCCGCCGTGGACCGGATACGACGACGACACCGGCGATGCCAGTGCGTATGTCTCGGCAGCCGCAGCGCTGGTGCGTGCGCAGCATCCGAATTGGACGGCCGGGCAAGTCATTCGTGACCTGTTAGGCACTGCCGACGAGCCGTCCGGGCAGACGGGGCGCAGCGACCGTTACGGCTACGGGATCGTCGACCCGCTCAAGGCACTGCAAGCGGCGGCACCGACGCAGACGAGCAACCCGCTGGTGGTCGCGGTCGCGCCGGCCACCCTGGCCGCAACCGCCGCGTCGTCCGCCCCGGCCGCCTCGTCGAATGCCGGACTGATCATCGGGACCGTCGTCGCGGCAGTGGTCGTCCTGGGCGCGGCGGTCGCGCTGCTGACGCGTCGTCGGCGCCGGGCCTGAGCGCCGGAGGGCGAGCGGGGTGACCCCGTGGTCTCGCCTCTATTTTCATACCCTGTGTTATACGCGTCGGTCAGGCTGACCCGGACCTGCCCCCAGACTCCGCGTACGACACTCCGACCAGCCACTCATGTGATCATCGGCAGTGCCTGAAGACGCCGATGCGCAATGCGAACCGGCGCCGACAGTCCTCCGGCGTCCCCGGTGAGTGCTCTGTGTCCTGATACAGTGAGCGCCTCAACCGTGTCGGGGTTTCAATTAGGACGTGCAAGGGGATATGAGTAGATCTTCTGTACTGCTCGTGGGTGCCGACCCGTATGTGCTGCGCGCGTGTGAGCGGCACGACGTGGAGGCGGTCCTGCTCTGCAATTCCGGTGCATACGATTCCGGGCGTGTCCGTCTTCCGGCCGGAAGCACGATGATCCGTGTCGACGACGTCACCAACGTCGAGGACCTCGTCGCCGGGCTGCACCGGGCCGGCCTCGGCGACAAGAAGTTCGACGCCGTGCAGACCAGCTGGGAGTTCTCGGCGGTCACCGTGGCGGCGCTCGGCCGCGTGCTGGGCTGCCGGACCATCGACCCGGAGACGGCGCTGTACTTCCGGGACAAGTCGCTCCAGAAGGAGCGGCTGCGCGCGGCCGGGGTGCCGGTGACGCGCACCGCGCTCGTTCCCGACGTCTACGACGTGTCCGAGGTCCCGTGGGAGTTCGAGCCCGCGGTGCTCAAGCCCATCGCCGGAGGCGGGACGACCTCCACCAGCGTCGTGCGCAGCCGCAAGGACCTGGAGGACGCCAGCCGGAAGTTCCGCGAGGAGCGGGAGACCAAGCGGACCTTCCTGCTTGAGGAGTTCGTCGACGGCGACGAATGGATGGCCGAGGGCATCGCCTTCGGCGGCGAGGTGCTCTTCTTCGGCCTCGGCATCTACTCCGAGCCCTGCCTCGAAGCGGTCACCGGACAGAAGCCGATCTCGCTGCGGCGCATCGATCCCGACAGCGAGGCGGAGTCCTACCAGCGGGCGGAGCCCGTCGTGCGGGCGGCCATCGCGGCGCTCGGCCTCCAAGACGGCGTCTTCCACATGGAGCTGTTCAACGAGCGCGAGACCGGCCGGATCGTCTTCAGCGAGTGCGCCGCCCGCCGGGGCGGGGCGATGACCCAGGAGCAGGTGCTCGCCAAGTTCAACGTGGACCTCGGCGAGGCCGCCCTGCTCTGCGCGCTCGGGCGGATGCCCCAGATCGATGTCAAGGTGAACCCCGACGTGGTCGGCTGCATCGGGTTCTACGGTCCCGCCGGCACGATCGTGAGCTACCCCACCGCCGACGAGATGGTGAGCCGGCCCGACGTCGTGTTCGCCCAGATGTGGGTGCCGCCGGGCTTCGTCCTCTCGCCCAAGTTCTCGGCCTCCGCCGAGATGATCGGCGCGGCGCTGCTCGTGTCGGAATCGGTCGCGGCGTTCGACCAGCGGATCGAGGAACTGCGCGACTGGTTCGGCGAGCGGTTCGTGGTCGCCGAGCCGGGGCTCACCTCGGGGCAGCGGTGGGCGTGGCAGCGCAAGCACTGGCCGGACCGGGAGTACCGCGACTGGCTCTTCGAAGTCCAGTGACCGATCAGCCGACGACGGCGACGCTCGCTTCGGCGGACACCGCGGCTGACGCCCTGGCAAACTCCGCGGCCGACGGCGAGCAGCCGTGGCCCGGGCCGGCGGACGGCAGCGCCCGCCGGCCCGGGCCGCAGGCCCCATCTGATACCGGGCCGCAGGCCCCATCCGATACCGGGCCGCAGGCCCCATCCGATACCGGGCCACGGGCTCGGTTCGATCGGGCGCTGGGCAGGCTGCTGCCGCCGAGCGGGCCGCTGCGGCCGCTGGCGGGTTCGGTCTTCGTGGCCACCGCGGGCGGCGGGCTGCTGATGGGCAGCTCGACCCTCTACCTGACCCGGATCGTGGGCATGTCCGTCGACCTGGTCGGGCTCGGCCTGACGGTCGGCGGCGCGCTCGGGCTGGCGGCCGGGCCGCTGGTCGGGCACCTCGCCGACCGGCGCGGCCCCCGCGAGGTGCACATCGCGACGATGGTGGCCGGCGCCGTGGCGACCGGGGGCTACGCCCTGGTCCGGTCGTTCGCGGTGCTGGTGCTCGTGGCGCTGCTGACCACGGCGATCGGCGCGGCAGCGAGCGCGAGCCGCGCGCCGCTGATCCGAGCGCTGACCGGCAACGGCTCCACCTCCTTCCTCTCCTATCAGCGCGCCGTGTCGAACGTCGGCATCATGCTGGGAATCCTGGTCGCCACGATCGGCATCCAGCTGGACACCGCCGCGGCCTACCTCGCGATGATCTCGATCGGCGCGGCCACCCTCCTGGTCGCCGGCGCGCTCCTGCTCCGGCTGCCGCACGTCGAACCGCTCGTCGCCGAACGGTCCGCGTCCAGCCGCCGCGCGGCACTGGCCGATCGCCCGTATCTGGCGGCCACCCTTGTCAACGGCGCCATGTCGGTGCACCTGGCCATCCCGACGTTCGCCCTGCCGCTGTGGATCGTGAACCACACGTCCGCCCCGCGGGTCGCGGTCACCGGGTTCATGATCGTCAACGGCCTGCTCGTGGTGGGGCTCCAGGTCCGGGCCAGCCGGGGCGTCGTCGATCCCCGGTCGGCCGGCGTGCGGATGCGCTGGGCGGGCCTGGCGATCTTCGCGGGCTCGGCCCTGATCGGCGTGATGCCGGGGCGGTCGTGGTGGGCCGCGCTGCTCGTCCTGCTCGCCGCCACCGTGGTCTACACGTTCGGCGAGATCTGGCAGGCGGCGGCGTCCTTCGAGCTGGCCTTCGGGCTCGCGCAGCCGCACATGCAGGGCCAGTACGCCGGGATCTTCGGCCTCGGCGCCGGCGCCGCGAACACGGTCGCGCCCGCGATCCTCGCGCCGCTGTGCCTGGACCGCGGCATGCCCGGCTGGCTGGCGCTCGGCGTGCTCTTCGCGATCTTCGGAGCGCTGACGCCTGCCGTCGTACGGTGGGCCGAGAACAACCGTGTGGCCTTCACCGTCCAGGCGGGAGTATGAGGCAGGACGGTGCGGGCGGTGTGTCTGTGATGCAGGATTTGACCGACGTTATTCACGAGGAACGGGCGGCCGATGGTCTCTGAGGATGTTTCCGCGGATGTTTACGGCAAGCTGATCGCCCTGCTCGACGAGCGGGGCGCCGGCTACCGGGTGATCGAACACGAGCCCGAAGGCGTGACCGAGGTGGTGAGCCGGCTGCGCGGAGACGATCCGGGCCAGGCGGCCAAGTGCATCGTGGTGATGGTCAAGATCAACAAGAAGACGACGCAGTACGTCGCGGCGGTGCTGCCCGGGGACAAGCGCATCGACTTCGACAAGATGAAGGCGCTGTTCGGCGGCACGTACGCGGCGTTCGCCACGCCGGAGAAGGCCGGGGAGCTGGCCGGGACCCCGGTCGGCACCATCCCGCCGTTCGCCTTCGACGAGCGGCTTGAGCTGATCATGGATCCCGAGCTGCTCCAGCACTCCGAGGTGTTCTTCAACGCGGGCCGGCTGGACCGGAGCATCGCGCTGGCCACCCCGGACTACCTCTCCATCGCGCAGCCGAGGATCGAGGCGATCATCCAGGCCTGAGACGGGACTTCGACAGGTGTGATCGTTTGCCGCGTTTCCCTGTGGGCGACCGGTTTGTCGGCTTGGTGTTGACTAAGAGCTCTGATCCAGTAATGCTTGGGAATCAGAGTGGTTCGGCGTCCGAGCCGCTTCCAGTGTGAAATACCGTCAGGGGCGGTGACTCTGGCGGCGCTCCCGGCCCGCGGGCCGCCCCGGATTCGGGCGGTTCGGCGATCTCACCAGACCAGGGGTTCCGTTTGCTGCGTGCAACGACTCCGCCGCGGGCGGAGGGAGGGCTTGAGGACGTCGTTCTCGCCGCGCGCGAGGACGTCGCCATGCGCCTTTTCCTCTTTCTGCACGCGGGGGGCCAGCACACGAGCTTCCAGGACTGGCCGGACGGGCTGCCGGACGACGTGGAACTCGTCTCCTACGCGCTGCCGGACCGGGGCCGGCGGCACGGCGGCGCGCCGTATCTCGAACGGCGCCACCTCGTGTCGGATCTCGTGGATCTGGTCGCCCGGCACGACGACGGCGTGCCGTTCGCCTTCTTCGGCCACAGTTTCGGCGCCCTGGTGGCGTTCGAGGTCTGTCACCGGCTGTCTGCGGCGGGCCGGCGGACGCCCGGGGCGCTTCTCGTGTCGGCTCGCCGGGCGCCGCACGTTTCCGCGCCCGAAGCAGCACACGCACTGCCGGACGGGGAGTTCCTCGATCTGGTGCGTCTCTGGGGGCTGATCCCCGAGGAGCTTCTCGCCGACGGGGAACTGCTCCGGCTCGTCCTGCCGCCGCTGCGGTCCGATCTCGCGCTCGACGAGGAACACCGTCACGAGTCTGATGCACGTGTCAGCGTGCCCTGCGTCGTCTACGGCGGAGCCGAAGACCGGACCGTGGGCCGCGCGGACCTTGAGCGCTGGGGCGAGTGCGTCGCGGACGGCGTCGGGTTCGACGTGGAGATGCTGCCCGGCGGGCACTTCTTCACCCTCACCTCGCGGCCGGAGCTCCTGAACAGCGTCGCAGGCCACCTCGATCGGGTCCGGGCGCAGGCCCGCCCGTCGGTCTGCTCCGCCGAAGGGCGGTGGTACCCGGCTCCCGAGCTCGGTGTATGGGAACGGTTCCGGCGGCAGGCGGCTGCCGAGCCCGGCGCGCCGGCGCTGCTGGACCCCGCGCGGCAGTGGTCTTATCGCGAAGTCGACGACGCCGCGACCGCGCTCGCCGCCGAGTTGCTCGCCCGTGGAGCCGGTAAAGGCGCGCCGGTCGGCCTGCTCTTGCCGCACTCGGCGGAATACTGCATCAGCCTGCTGTCCTGCTTCGCGATCGGCGCGCCCGCCTGCCTTCTGGAGAAAAACTGGCCGGCCTCGCTCCTGGCGCGGTTCGTCGAGAGCGCGGGGGTCGGCATCGTCGTGACGACGCCGGAACTGGCCGGTCTGCTGCCGCCGGACCTGCGGGCCGGGGCGCGGACCCTCGTGCTGGGCGAGCTGTGGTGGGATACCGTCGCGCAGGGTCATGACGCGCCGGACTTCCCCGAGGTCGCGCCCTCCGACATCGCTCTGATATCGATGACGAGCGGCACGTCCGGCGTTCCCAAGGCGGTGGTCAACAGCCACCTGGGCTGTTTGTACTGCTTCGATGCCCGCTACGAGCTCTACCCGTACGAGGAGTCGTCTCGCGACGGCCTGAACGTGTTCTTCGCATGGGAGTGTCTGCGACCGCTGCTGGCGGGCAGGAGCGCGGCGGTCATCCCGGACGACCACATCTTCGATCCGGTCAGGCTCGTCGACACGCTGCGGGAACAGGCGGTGACCCGCATCGTGATCCCACCCTCCCTGCTGGAGAGCGTTCTGGATCATCCCGCCGTCGGGCCGCAGGTGGCGCGGCGCCTGGACCACATGGAAGTCATCTTCCTGATGGGCGAGGTGGTGCCCAGCCGGGTCGTGGACAAGGCGGCCGCCCTGCTTCCCGCCCACGTCAGGCTGGTCAACGCGTACAGCACCTGGGAGAGCCTTGACGTCTCCTTCGCCGATCTGCTGCCGCGTCCGGCAGCCGGTCCGGCGCCGTCGGCTTTCGCTCCCGTCGGCCGGATTCTCGACGGCAGCGCCGCAGTCCTGCTCGACGCTCACGGGCGCGTGGTGCCCTACGGCGGCGTGGGGGAGCTTTACTTCGCGGGTCCCGGCGTGGCGGCGGGCTACCTCGACGACCCGGTCAAAACCGCGGAGCGCTTCGCGCCCGCTCCCGCTGTCCTGGCCGATTCCCCCTTCGCCGACCAGGTCTTCTATCGCACGGGTGACCGCGCCAGGTTCCTCGACGACGGCGGCCTGGAAATCCTCGGCCGTACGGGTGACGTCGTCAAGGTGCGCGGTTTCAAGGTCTCCCTGCGATCCGTCGAGGCGGTCCTGTCCGGCCATCCGGGGGTCTCGCGGGTGATCGTGCGCCCCGTACTCGACGGCCGGACGAAGCAGCCGAACGGACTGGTCGCCTACGTCGTGGGGGAGGGCGGGCACCCGTCGGACACGGCGCTGGCGAGGCTGCGCCAGACGGCCAAGCGCGATCTTCCGGAGTATGCCAGGCCACGGTCCTTCGTCGGCCTCGACACCGTTCCCATCAGCCAGAGCGGTTCGCGCAAGCTCGACTTGTCGGCCCTGCCCGCGCCGCCGGACGAGCCCGGCGCCGGGTCGCGCGAGGAGGCTCTGACGGCGATGGAGCGACGCCTCGCCGCGGCCTGGCGTGACGTGCTCGGCGGGCGGTCGGTCGGCGCCGGGGACAACTTCTTCGACGCGGGGGGCGACTCGCTCAGCGCGGCCCGGCTCTCGGGTCTGCTGGCGCAGCGCTTCGGGATCTCCGTGTCGGTGGTCGAAATCTTCCAGGCCGCGACGCTGCGTGACATGGCCGTGCAGCTCTCCGGCGGCTCGTCGCAGCGGGATCCTGCCGCGGTGCCGAGGGCGCGCCCGACCGGGCGGGTGAAGCTGGCCGTCGTCGGCATGGCCGGCCGGTTCCCGGGGGCACCGGACCTCGGCGCGTTCTGGGAGAACCTGCGTCAGGGCACCGATTCGCTCACCGAGTTCTCCGCCGACCAGTTGCGGGACAGGGGCGTCCCGGAAGAGGTTCTGACCCATCCGAAGTGGGTTCCGGCCGCTCAGCTGCTGGCCGACGCGGACAAGTTCGACGCGCAGTTCTGGGGCGTCGGACGGCGCGAGGCCGTTCTGACGGATCCGCAGCAGCGGGTCTTCCTCGAAGTCGCGTGGAGCGCTTTGGAGCAGGCCGGCTACGCCAGGAGGAGCAATCCCCACCGGCGGCGTACCGGAGTGTTCGCCTCCTGCGGCATCGACGGCTACCTCATTCACCACCTGCGGGGCGGCGGCCTGATGGAGCCGCTGGATCCGGCCGCCGTGTTCCTCACGGAGATCGGCAACGAGAAGGACTACCTCGCCACGCGGGTCGCTTACATGCTGGATCTCGGTGGCCCGGCGATGACCGTCACGTCGGCGTGCAGCAGCGCGCTGGTCGCCATCTCCCAGGCGGCCCAGGCGCTGATGTCGGGCCAGTGCGACATGGCGATCGCCGGGGCCAGCTCGATCAACTTCCCCAATCTCGGCTACCGCTACGAGGACGGGCTCGTGGGCAGCGCCGACGGCCGCGTGCGCCCCTTCGACCAGGAGGCGAGCGGCACGCTGTTCGGTGACTCCGCGGGTGCCGTGGTGTTGAAGCGCCTTGACGACGCCTTGGCGGACGGCGATCACGTCTGGGCCGTCGTCAGCGGATTCGGCGTGTCGAACGACGGGCACATGAAGGCGGGCTACGCGGCGCCGAGCGCGCGGGCGCAGTCGCAGTGCATCTCCGATGCCATCGCGATGGCCGGGATCGACTCCGGGCAGATCTCCTACGTCGAGTGCCACGCGACGGCGACGCACATCGGCGACGCGATCGAGCTGAAGGGCCTGTCAGACGCCTTCGCCGAACACCGGGCCGCCGCCGAGCCGCTGGCCGGCAGCTGCGCCATCGGCAGCGTCAAGGGCAACATAGGCCACGCGAACTGTGCGGCCGGGATCACCGGGTTCATCAAGACGGTGCTGTGCCTCTACCACCGCACGCTCGTGCCGACCGCGAACTACCGGGTCCTCAACCCGAAGCTGGTGGACTTCGTGGACGCCGACGGTTCGCCCTTCACCATCGAGCAGTCGTGCCGGGAGTGGTCCGTCGCCGCTCCCGAGCACCAACTTCCCCGGCGGGCCGGGGTGTCGAGCTTCGGAATCGGCGGCACGAACGCCCACGTCATCCTTGAGGAACCCCCCGTGCGCGCTCCCGCACCCGGGGACGCGATCCCGAATGGCCCAGAAGCAGAACGCAGGTCGCTGCACCTGGTGACGGCCTCCGCCAGGACGGCCGCCGCCTTCAGCCGCAACGCCGATGCGTTGGCGGGCTTTCTCGAAGCGCTTCCAGACGACGACGTCGCCGCCGCCGTTCGATCAATACACCTGACCAGAGAGTCGCACGCCTTGCGCGGCTACGCCGTGGTCCGCCACGACCGCGACCGCGAGCAGGGCTTCGGCGATCTGCGCCGCCTGAGCGAGCAGCCGCCGCGTTCGGCGCTGCGCCGGGGCACGACCGCCGTCGCGTTCTGCTTTCCCGGCCAGGGATCCCAGACCGCCGGCATGGCGCGCGGCCTGTATCGCGGCGGCGCCGACGGCGGCCGGTTCCGGAGCCACTTCGACACGGCGTGCCGGAGCCTGGCACGCCATCTCGGCACCGATCCCGCCGCGGCGATCCTCGGGGCCGACGCCGACTCGGTCATGCGGCCGCTGATCACCCAGTGCGGCCTGTTCGCGGTGGAGTACGCGCTGGCGATGACCTTCATCGACATCGGCGTCAAGCCCGTGGCGTCGGCCGGACACAGCGTCGG
>NZ_DASYZI010000226.1:0-2492 GCF_035946395.1 Actinocrinis sp. | reverse complement strand
AGGCCCTTCGGCTTGCGCAGCGCCCGCCACAACTGCGGTCGCACGGTGATCGCGAGGAGGATGCCGAATCCGCCCAGAACCCAGGCCCACCAATACTTCGCCGACCACGTCGAGACCACGATGAAGGAGGCGATCACGATTGCGAGCGTCACCAGGTGCACCAGGGTCGAGACCACGGTCACCGCGACGCCGGTCACCGAGGTCGGCCGCAGATCCTGCGCGGCGGTCAGTTGGTCGCACAGCTTCTGCGCGCGGACGCGTGCCCGCTGCTTTCGCCACGCGGCCCAGCGCTTTTCCGGGGCCGGCGGCGCGGGATCGGCGTTGTAGCCACAGTTCTCACACCACTGGGTGAATCTGGTATCGAACTCACCGCTCCAGCCACAGCTCGGGCATCCGAACGCCACCAGAGTCGGCGTGCCGACCGGCGCGTGAGCCCCCTCCTCGCCCATGGTCACTGGCGAAGTGTGCTGCCTTCGCCGCTTTCCCGTCAACCAGTTCATGTGAGAGCCGCCCGGCGCCGCTCAATCGGGCTCGGCACGCCCGACGCCACGCCTTGATTCTCCTCGTGAACCTTGAAAATTGGTCTAGACCCTTGACGGTCTGCCGGTCGGCGCGCTTGACTGAGGCCGATCCGTCGTGTGGATCAGCGTGCGCTGCGCATCGCGTGTCCCACCGTGGACCGTGCGACGCGGAACACGGAACGCGGGACCACGTAAACGCAGAGCACGCATATGCACCACCCACATGCACCGCCCTTTCGCAACACAGACGTCGCGGCGCCGGCGCCTTTCTCGATCAGCTGACCCGCCGGGTCGGACCGCCCCAGGCGGCTCCGGCCGGGCCTGGACCGAAGAAGGCGCACAACATGAGTACCTTGACCCAGCGCGGGCGATACTGGCTTGCCGTCACAGCGGCAGCTGCGGCGGGAGTTGCCGCCGTCGCTCTCGGACCGCTCGACATGGCGAGCGCGGCCGGAACGTCCGCCGCCGCCACCTCCCTGCCTTCCTGCCCCTTCTGGGCTGCGGGAATCACCCCGCCGGCCCGCTCCGTCACTCCCTGGGTGGCGCCGTTGCAGACGGCCGCGCCGGTGAACTTCTCCGGCCGCCAGGCCGCTCCGACGTTGACCGGCACGCTGTCCAACGGACAGGTGACCATCACCGTCTCGCCGGTGCCGAACGCGGTCGCCTACAAGGTGTGGCGCGACGGCGTGGACGTCGGCTACATCAGCTACTGGGGCCAGACCACCCCGCTGACCGTGACCGACACCGCGCCGTGCCAGAACGCTTACTACGACGTGGTCGCCATGTACGACACCAGCAACAGCGACGCCTCGCTCGGCCAGCTGTCGCAGCCGTACTGGCTCGGCGCCGACGGAACGCTGGCCCCCGGACCCGGCGACGTGGCCGTCGGTACCACCATCTCGATGATGGTGACCTCGTACGACGACGTCGGTCAGACCGCCTCCGGCTACAACTCCCAGCTCGGCGGCTGCGCCACGGACCCGCGGGTGATCCCCTGGGGCACGTACTTCACGGTCCCCGGATACGGCACGTGCGTGGCCACCGACCTCGGAACCTGGATCCAGAACGACACGGTCGACGTGTGGCTGCCCGGCAGCCAGGCGAACAACTGGGGCGTGCAGACCAGGACGATCACCGTCGTCGCCAACCCGTTCGGCAGCCCGGGCCCGAGTTCGAGTTCGAGCCCGAGTTCGGGACCCTCTGCGTCGCAGAGTGCTTCGCCGTCGGCCTCGCCGAGTACGCAACCGAGCACCTCGCCCAGTCCTTCGGCCTCCGCCTCGCCCTCGGCGTCCCCGACGCCGTCGTCCGGCGGCGGCACCTGCTGGCCGGCCTGGAGCACCAGCGCGTCGTACGTGCCGGGCGACAAGGTCTCGTATCAGAGTGTGAATTACACCTCGACGTACTACTCGACAGGCGCCACACCGGGAGCCGCCACGTCGTGGGCGGTTTGGTCGAGCAACGGCGCCTGCTGAGGATTGCAGACCGATGATGCCTTCGTTTTCGTTGACGCGCCGCCGCCTCGCCGCGGCGGCCGCCATGCTGCTGGCCGGGACCTGCGTGGTGTTCGCCACGCACCCGGCCGCGGCCGCCTCGCCCAACTTGCTCGCCGACCCCGGCTTCGAGTCGGGCCTCACCGGGTGGACGTGTTCGTCCACTGACACTACCGTGTCCAACCCCGTGCACGGCGGCACCGAGGCGCTCGCCGGCACCCCGGCGGGCTCCGACTACGCGCAGTGCTCGCAGGCGGTCAGTGTTCTGCCGAACTCCTCCTACTCGCTGTCCGCCTGGGTTCAGGGCTCGTATGTCTACCTGGGCGACACCGGCACCGGCACCACGGACACCAGCAACTGGACGCCGTCGGCCACGTCGTGGACCCAGCTGAGCACGTCGTTCACGACCGGGGCGAGCACGACGAGTGTGACGGTGTACATCCACGGCTGGTACGGCCAGCCGACCTTCTACGCCGACGAC
>NZ_DASYZI010000225.1:0-23346 GCF_035946395.1 Actinocrinis sp. | reverse complement strand
TGCCCGGCGTGGTCGTCGCGCTCCGTGGCCCCGCGCATGCGTCCTTAGCGGCGTCAGCGTTCGGCGTCGTTGGTGACCGTAGTGGTGCCGTTGGTGGTACTGAGCACCCATGTCGATCTGGGACGATAGACATCATGGGTCTAAGTGGCACCGACGCGCGCCAGCCGCGTGGTGAAGGAACCGCGGACGACTCGGGGCGGCTTCCGCCCGGCCAGCGGGTGCAGCCCGGGTGGCCGGTGTTGCACTACGGGCCGGTGCCCCGGTTCAAGCCGGAGCGGTGGGACTTCCAGGTCTACGGGGCGACCGCCGACGGGGCGAAGCGGGTGTGGGACTACGAGGCGTTCCAGACGCTGCCGACCGGCGAGGTCGAGGCGGATCTGCACTGCGTCACCAAGTTCTCGCTACTGGACAACGTCTGGTCCGGCGTGCGGGCCGAAACGCTCGTCGAGGTCGCTCCGCCGGCCGACGACGCGACGCACGCGATGGTGTGGGCCGAGTACGGCTACTCGGCCAACCTGCGCCTCGACGACCTGCTGCGTGAGACCACGATCTTCGCGACGCACCGCAACGGCGAGCCGCTGACTCCCGAGCACGGGTTCCCGCTGCGCCTGATGGTCCCGCACCTGTACGCGTGGAAGGGCCCGAAGTGGGTCCGCGCCGTCGAGTACCTGATCGTGGACCGGCGCGGATTCTGGGAGGAGCGCGGCTACCACAACGTGGGCGATCCGTGGCGGGAGCAGCGGTACTCGTACCAGGAGGACTGAGCGGGCCGGCTGGCGCCGTCAGGTGAAGCTCACGGTGACGCTCTTGAAGCCGAGCGATTGCAGCAGGCTGACGAGCATCGTGCGGGTGTTGCGCTCCGCGTCGGCCTTGACCTCGCTCGACGCTGCGGCCTGCTCGATCTTCTGCTGGGCGAGTTCGTAGACGGCCTGCTGGCTGTTCGGGTTGCCGGACAGGAACGAGTTGAGCCGGGTGAACAGGCCCTGCTGCTGGGCGAAGACATAGGACTGCTTCACGTCGAGCACGGCGGGGTCGAGCTGCGCGTGCGGCAGGGTCAGGGTCGCGGTCAGCCGGTCCGCCGAGACCTGCACCGCGCTGCCCTTCAGGTGTGAGAAGTCCACGTACGCGTTGTCCGCGCCGACGCCGATGAACAGGGTGTCGCTGCCTTCGAGGAAGCTCGGCAGCAGCCCCGAGGAGGCGATGTCCACCACCACCTGGAAGTTGCCGCTGGCCGCCTCGTACTTCGACAGGTCGACGATGGACTTGAGCACCACCGGCTGGCTGCGCTCCGTCGTCGTCTCGCCGAACGGATTGCGCAGCTGGGGGAACAGATGTGCGGCGGAGCCGATGAGGTAGAGCACGAACAAGGCGGCTACGGCTCCTGCTATGCTCGCGATCCGCTTGCGCCACTTGCCCATCGTGATCGCCTCTCCGCTCGGTTTGCGATGGCCCGGCCAAGGTTACTGTGTTATCTGGCGGCGTCATTGTTCGACCATCGGCCGCAGTGGGAACCGAGTCGACCGAAGGAGGACGGGTGGCCTATCCACGACCGCGCTTCAGGAGACGGCGGAGGCAGGGCGCCGATTCCGCCGCGCCCCGGCCGCTCGGCTGTCTCTGGCCCGTCTTCTGGCTGATCCTGATCATCATCCTGCTCGGCCTGCTGTTCGGCGGGTATCGCAAGGGGACGAAGGTCGGCGCGCCGCAGGGGCCTGCTGTGGCGCACGTGCACTCGCTTTCGTACTCGTACTCACACTCGTCCGCGCACGTGTTCCTGCGCGGCTGAGCAAGAGGGCTGCGCCGCGTTCAGTCGAGTTGCTCGTCGGGGTCGGCGCAAGGCAGGGCGGCGTCCCAGATCTCGGCGAACTGGCGGACCCGCTTGGCCACCAGCATCCGGTTGAGCACCAGGTGGGTGGAGGAGATCACCGGGCGCACGTTGCCCGGGGCCAGCGAGGCGACCACCTCGTAGCTGATCTCGTTGTCGAACACGATGAAGTCGTCCAGCTTGTTGTGCAGGTTCACCGAGACCATGTCGGGGACCAGGTAGCGGATCTCGAAGCCGAGCCTGCGCTGGCGCTCGCACATCGCCTGGTAGGCCGGGTCCTCGGTGACCTTCGCGTTCTCCAGGATGAACACCCGGCGGATCACCATGCCCCGCCGCACCGCCTCGGCCTGTAGCTCCAGATAGTGCAGGCCCAGGTCGCTGTCCCAGAAGCCGCCGCTGAAGCGCAGCCGTCCGCCCGCGTCGGTGGTGGTCAGGCTGGTCGCGTCCAGGGTGCGGGTGCTGGCCTGGGTCAGCGTGAGCAGCCAGTCGCGGTCCTCGCCGTCGTAGGTGCCCTCGCCCGCGCGCAACTGGTGCAGCAGCAGGTTGAAACGCTGCGCCTCGGCCTGGACGAAGGCGTTGGCCAGCGGCGAGGAGCGGTGTTCGAAGGCGTACGCGTTCTGCACCACCTTGATCAGCTCGGCCGCCCTGGTGTGGTCCAGCGGTTGCAGTCCGAAGGCTTCCGGCACGGTGGTCAGCTGGGCGAAGCGGCGGTCCACGTCGGCGCGGATCTGCGCGGTGGCCGCCTCCAGCATGCCGGCGGCCTGGTCGAGCGTCTCGCCGGCGCGCTGCTCCAGCCGGCGCAGCCGCTGCGCGACCTCGTGCAGGAAGTCCCCGGCGAGCGCGATAGCGGCGAGCACGGTGGCGATCGTCGCCACCGAGGCGGTGTCGCGGTCCCCGGCGGCGAGCGCGGCGGCGACGGCGGCCGCACCGGAGCCGGCCGTCAACAGGAGGCGACGTACCAGCGTTCTGATAGAGCCCTGGTTCTGATCCCGGTCCACCCGCGGCCCCCTCCGTGTCAAAGTTCGATTTTACTCCCGGTATCGCCGGAATCGTCGTGTGAGGACAGATTGGCCAGGAGTTGCAGGGTATGCAGCGCCAACTGGTCTCGTACCCGGCTCACGGCCGCTTCCCACTGCCGGGTGAAGCCCGGGCGGCGCTCGAAACCCTCCCAGACCGCGGACAACTCGTCCGCCACCCGTGCCCCGGGCATCCACAGCGGCAGCAGATGGTCGATCGCGGGCCCGAGCTCCGCCACCGTGCGTTCCCGGTCGTTGGAGCCCGGATCGGCACGCTCGATCCGCCGGGTCAGCGTCGTGAGCACCCAGTCGTGCAGCGCCAGATCCCGGCACAGTTCGAGGATCGCGGACAGGTTCACCGCGCCGCCGCCCGTGACGGGCGGTCGCGGGATCCGCAGGCTCAGCTCCCTGACGGTGTCGTCCACGAGCTCGAACTGCGCGGACGGCTCGGCCGCGTCGTCGCCGGGACCATAGCGCGCGGCCCACCGCAGCCGGGTCCACTGGAACCGCAGCGGCTGGCGGCCGTCGAGCACCGCGGAGCTCTGCAACCTGCGGGCCAGCCGCTCGCTGACCGAGCCGAGGTCGAGGAAGCCGGGCCCCTGGCCCTGCGCGAGGTATCCGTCGGCCAGGTCGCTCGGCTTGGCGCTGGCGAAGGTCTCGATGCGTCCGGGCTGCGCGGTGTAGTGCGACCAGGACAGCCGCCGCTGTGAACCGGACGAGTCGATGCCGGTGTAGCTGGACGTTTGCAGCACCCGGCCGCCGACGACCACGGCGTGGGTCAGGATCGTGCCGACCGCGCGCATGCTCTTGCCCGCCCTGGTGGCGAGCTGGCAGTCCACCCCGTTGGCCACGTCGGGGGACAGGGCGTGCGCGATCGGCCGCTCGGACTGGCGGACCGGCTCCCCGGGAACCAGGTCGAGCAGTTCGGCCACCGCGCTGCGCGGCAGCGCCTTGCTGTTGCGTAGCAGCCCGGTGCGGATCTCCCCGACGGCGAGTCCGGTCTCGGCCGCGGCGGCGCGCGCGGCCGGCGGCCGATCGGGCAGCGCCTGGTTACGCATGCTCAGAAGTCTGTCATGAACACGTACGCGATGCGGCCGGTCACGTCCGCGGGCACCGGGACGCCCTCGTCGCCGGCGCGCCGGGCCACCCGCTCCATCACCTCGCTGTCCTGGCCGACCTGGTTGAGGATGACGCGCACCGCGTGCTCGATCGACAGGAAGCGGTCGTCGAGCAGCGAGAGGGTGCGGTAGCCGTGGAACGAGGTGGCCCGCGGGTTGAGCTGGACCACCGGCGGCATCGCGATCCACTCGTCGGGAAGGTCCAGCGGCAGCGGGCGCGGCTGGATCACGGTCCTGCCGTGGTCGCGCAGCAGGCCGAGCCGCAGCAGCTGCCACACCGCCGCGAGCATGGGGCAGGACCAGCGGCGCTGGCCGTCCCACTCGTCCCACAGCTCCACGTCCAGGAAGATCGAGTGATTGCGCGCCTCGGCCTCGACCGGCGGCAGCCAGGGCCTCGGGTGCAGCGCGGCGGCCGGAGTGCTCGGCGTGCGCTGCCCGTTGGAGAGCCAGCCGCTCTCGGCGGTGGGTGGCCGCGACCCGTTGGTGCCCTGCACCGGCACGGACACCAGCCGGCCGGCGACGAGGGCGGCCAGCTCCACTCCGTCGGCGATGTCGCATCCTGATTCCCGGGCCAGGTAGTCGATCGGCAGGTCCTCGTCCCGCGCGGCCTCAAGCAGCTCGGGAATCAGCTTGCCGGGCGGCACCAGGTCGCTGAAGTAGTCGTCCACGAGGAAGCACGTGCTGATCCGCGGGCGCGGGGTGGGGTGCCGCTCGGTGAACGCGGTGATCGCGGTGCGATACCACGGCGCGATCTGCCGTATCCGCTTGCGCAGGTGGTCCAGCCCGAGCTTGAAGTCGTCCATGTAGAGGTGGTCGAGCTCGATCGACAGGTGCGAGTACGACACGTCCTGGGTGCGCCGTTGTGCCGCGGCCTCGCGGAAGCTGGTGTCCATGCCGTTGTCAGGACCCTTCCCAGAGCCGCTGATTCGTGACGATCTTCACCAGCTGCTCGAACGCGTCGACGGTGGCCTGGTTCGCGATCTCGGTGACGTGCACGTCCCGGTTGAGGATCAGCTGTTCGCGCCACTGGAGCACCGGGTCGAGCGGGATGGTGCCGATCCGCAGCGCCCGCCCGAGTTCGAGCTTCGCCGCCGTCTTCTCCAGGTCCTTGTCCACCTCGGCCAGCCAGGTCTGCTGGGAGCTGCGCAGCTCGGCCACCTCGGGGCCGTGCGGATCGATCACGGCGGTGCGCACGAAGCGGATCATCGAGCGCATCTCCTCCTCGCCGTGCCCGGTGACCTTGCCGGACTCCAGCAGGCCGTGCTCGCCGTACACCAGGCTGTTGGCCGCGATGACGTGCTGCCTGGTCCACTTGTGGAACACCAGCCAGCGCGTCGGGACGGCGCGCAGCGCCGACCGGGCGGTGGCCTGTAGCACCAGCTCGACCGCGAAGGAGCGGCCGGCGCTCAGGTCCACCACGCACAGGTCGTACTCCTCGTCGAGGCGGACGAAGAGATCGACGCAGCGGTCGACGATGGCGCGGTCGATGTCGAACTCGGCGCCGCCGTGGCTGCCGGGCAGCAGGACGAGCATGCCGTCACCGGGCCTGCGGCGCAGGTACTCGTGGCTGGACTCGGCCCACACGTCGATGCGGCGGGCGGCCGGGGCCATGCCGCGCAGATAGTCGTGCAGTCCGTCGTCCCGGACCCCGCGCCTGGCGTCTTCGAGATCGAAGATCGATCCGATGGTCGGCGAGCCGAAGTCGAAGTCCAGGTAGCAGGTGTGATTGCCGCGCAGCGCCGAGCGATAGGCCAGGTTGGTGCTGGTCACCGAGCGCCCGGTGCCGCCCTTGTCGGAGACGGAGAACACGAGCATCGGATCACAGCCCCTGACCGGTGACGTCCCGGCGGGCCATCGCGTTCTTGTCCAGCTGGGCGACGGCCGCGATGCACAGCGCGATCGCGGTGGACGGCTGGTTGTTGATCAGCTCGCGGGCCCGTTGCAGCGAGTCGCGGATCTCCATCAGGCTGCTTTGCAGGCCGGAGTTGAGGGACGGGGTCGTCATCATCTGCTGGTTGAGCAGGTACTCGGCTTCGCTGACCATCGCCAGCGCCGTGTTGGACAGGATCGGCGCGCGCGTCTGCCTGCGCACCAGCGTGTCGGCCGAGGTCACCAGCGCGTCCACCACGCCGGAGGTGAAGTTCCAGGACGGCCGGGTCTGATCGTCGTTGAGCTGGCTGAACAGCCGCGTGGCGTTGTCCCACATCCCCCGGGCGTCCGGGCTGCTGATCTGCCGCTGGGTCAGGTGGTTCCAGATCTCGGCCGACAGGCGCAGCATCCGGTCGCGCACTTCGGCGCCGCCGGTCAGGCTGGCCAGCTCCGTGCTGCGCTTGAGCAGCAGCGGGGTGAAGTCCGTGATCCGCAGCGCCATCGGCGGGCCCAGCAACTCGGCGCCGCCGAGGCCGTTGAGCAGGCCCGGCACGTGCACCGCGATCGCCGGGTCGCTGCGCAGGTGGCGCCGGGTGATGCGGACGCGGTTGGCGAGTTCGCTCAGCAGCGGCTCGATCCGGCGCACCGTGTCCTCGGTGCCCTGGCGGTCGCGCAGGTCCCGGATCAGCACCGCGCAGATCAGCAGGCTGAAGTAGTCGGATTCGACGCCGTCCGGGGTGATCCACGGCAGATCCTCCACCGGCCAGCGTCCGCCGCCCACCGGGTCGAATCGGGCCAGCCGGGAATAGTACAGCTGCACCAGGTTGCGCCGGGTGTCCAGGTTGTTGGCCAGGCGCTCCTGCTGCGGGTTGAGCAGGCCGAGCACCCGCGTGCGCTCGTTGACCAGCTGGTCGATCGCGTCCAGCGCCACCAGGGTGTGGTACAGGTAGGGCGCGGAGAGCGCCACCCCGTCCGGCTGCACGCCGATCTCGGTACCCGGCACGTCCAGGGTGATCTTCGGCGCGTCGGACGCGATGCCCCAGGTCCAGCCGACCTCGAACAGCAGGTTGGGGTTGTCCAGTTCCTCGGCGCGGGCCACGCCCATGCGCGCCTCGGACAGCCGGCTGCGCACGGTCTGCATGCGGTCGTTGAAGTGTTCGACGATCCGCCGCGCGGGGAGCTTCTCCTGGTTCAGATGGCTGATCAGGTTGCGGCCCTCGGCCGAGTCCGGCTCCAGGGTGTTGATGGTGAAGCCGCGCAGCATGCCGACCAGCGCGGCGGTCAGCCGGGTGCTGGTGCGTTCCCTGATGTCTATGACACGGTTGCGCCACTGGCCCTTGGTGGTCGCCGCGTTCGCGTACACGTCGAGGAAACCGAGCGCGGCAAGGCACAGATATGTCGAGGTCGCGTACGAGATCAGGATGTGCGTGTCGCGCTGTTCCTCGGTCAGCTGCTCGCCGGCGTCGAGGGGCACGCAGTAACTGCCGCCGCCGAAGAGCGGCGAGCCGTCCGGACCGGTGTACTTCTCCAGGTATTGCTCAAGGGCGATCGTCAGCGTCCTGGGGATCTGGACGCTGTCGCCGAACGGGCGCAGCGCCTGGAGCACGTCCTCGGCGGTGTCGTCGGGCACCTCCACGCGCAGAACGCCGATGCTGGTGGCCGGCCGCAGGAAGCACAGCAGCTGCTCGGCGTCCGTGATGGAATTCGGATCACGCACGCCGCCCCAGCGCCACTTGCGATCGCGCATGGTGTACTCGGCGGCAGACCGCCAGACGTCCAGCAGCTGCCTGCGAGGCTGAATGTTCTCCGTGCCGGGCATCGCTCCTACCCTCCCGCTCGCCTGTCCGGACCGGTCAGCGTCATCACAGCGCCCGTCCGACCGCGACAATCATGCCGGTGTATCCCGCGCGCAGCGGCGCGGGCCGCATCTCGACCCGCTCCACCTTCAGGTCGGTGCTCAACGCGCCGAGGCAGGCGCGCACTTCCCGCCGGCCCACGGGCGTCGCCGGAAAACGCACCCCGGCCACGTCATACCCGTCCGACTGCTCCATGAAAGCCGCCGCGAACGGGGAACCCGGTCGCAGGGCACGTACGAAGCGGCCGACCGCCGATTCGAACTCCGCAGGATCCTGGGAGATCGACTCGGCCACGAAGAACATCGTGCCCAGATCCCAGCTGGAGTGCGGCAGGTCGAAGACGCTGCCCTGCTCGACCCTGACCCGCTCGGCGAGCAGCGCGCGCGCCTTGCCGAGGTCGCCGTGCCGCGCGCCGGGGGAGACCACGTCCCAGAACGGCCCCCAGCGTTCCGGCAGATCGGCGGTCTGTGCACGCAGGAACTCCACGTTCGACGTCGAGTACTCGCGCAGCGTCATGGTGCGGCTGTGCGGAAGCATCGCCAACGACGGGTACAGGTTGGGGCCCGCGCCGACGTCGATCGCGTCGCCGGCGGAGCGCTTGCCCATCTCCTGCGCGAACCATCGGGAGACGAGTTCGAGGATCTCCTTGTCGTCCTCCCGCAACTTGAGATAGTTGTGGTCGCAGTAGTCCACTGCGGCGAACTCATTCCACGGAAACTGCGCGTTGCGCGCGGGAACCGGGGCTGCGAGCTGCGGTCCGTTCGTCGGCATTTGGGATCCAAAGTCTGAATTGATGGTGCGTCAGCTGCACCATGAATCACAATAGTTTAGTCTCGCGCCTGCGGGGTATAAAACGCCTCTTCCAGCGTGCGATGACCCGATCGCGTGACGGTCTAGGTCCATCTGGCGTCGAGTCCTTCCCCAGTCTGCCTGGCCGCGCGGCCGCGATGGCCGGTGGTCATGATCAATCGGTGCGCCTCGGGGCCGAAGTAGTCCGGCCGGTAGCCGCACACCCGGAAGCCGAGCTTCTCGTATATGTGTATTGCGACAGTGTTGTCCGGATCCACGAGCAGCCGCACCTCTCGCGCGCCGTCCGCGACGATCCGGCGTATAGCCTCGGCGACCAACTCGCGGCCGTAGCCGGCGCCGCGGACCTCGGGCAGCACCCCGAGGCCGAGCACCCAGCCCACTTCCGGCCGCGTGGCCAGCGCGCCGAGGCAGTAGCCGAGCAGCCCCCTCCCGTCGTCGGCGACGACGCAGTGCCTGCTGTGCACGTCCATCAGCTGCCTGAGGGCGAAGTACGGATAGGCGAGCTTGCCGAACACCCGCCGGTCGAGCCCGTGGAGTGCGTCGAGGTCTTTCTCCGCGGCGGGCCGGATCACCACCACGGCGTGCTCTCGTCCGGCCGTTACCCCCTCGACACCGCATCGTTCGTCTCCGTGCACTGGCATGCGCCTCCCCGCGCTCATCAGCCGGATTCACATAGTAGAACCCGAAATTGCCGGACGAAACCGGCGACTGTAGCGGGCGAGGCCTGCCGATGCCTGCGATTCAGAAAATGTAGAGAGTGATCGTCGAGCCGTAGGGCGCGCCCGCTCCGCCGCCGGGCGACTGGCGCCCGACGCTGTCGACGAACGGCAGCAGGCGCGTCGTGGTCACGGTGAAGCCCTGGGCCTGGAGCGCGGCGGTGGCGTCTTCGACGCTCATGCCGGTCACGTCGCGCACCACGACCTGCTGCGGTCCGCTGGAGATCGTCAGCGTGACCGTGCTGCCCGCGATGGCGCTGCCGGTGGGGGAGTACGAGGCCACCGAGCCTTTGGGCGCCGTGTTCGACATCGCCTGAGTGGTGGCGACCGCGACGTTGAACCCGCGCCGGCGCAGCGCGGCGGTCGCGTCGTCCTGGCTCTGCCCGGTCACGTCGGGCACCGCCACGGTCGGCTCGCCCTTCGAGACGGTCAGCGTGATCACGGCGCCCTGTTTGACCGGTGTGCCGGCGCTCGGCGAGATCGACACGACGTCACCCGGCGCGACCGTGGCGTCGTAGGAGGTCACTATGGTGTAGTTCAGGCCGTCGTTGGCCAGCGTCGTCGTGGCCTGCGACTGGGAGAGCCCGACGAGGTTCGGAGTGCTCTCGAAGGCCAGCCGTCCGTAGAGCCACGCGCCGAATCCGGCCGCCGCGGCCAGCACAAGCACGAGCAGGAAGATGATCAGGCCCTTGCCCGGTCCGCGCCGCGCCGACTTCTGGACGACGCGGCCTTCGCGCGGCGACGTGCGCGGCTTTATCCGGACCGGCTGCGGTTGAGAGTTCATCTGCGTGCGGTTGAGGACCTGAGTCGGGTTCGGCCGGGACGGGTCGGCGCGGGTGTGGTCCGGTGTGGCGGCGTTTCCGGCACCTGCGGCGGCGCCGTGCAGCGGCAGCGTGGAATCCAGCGAGGCGTCCGGCAGATTCGCGTAGACGGTGCGCAGCCGCTCGCGGAACGCCGCCGCGTCGACGGGCCGGGCGTTCGGGTCGCGCGCGGTCGCGGCCGCGACCAGTGCGTCGAGCGCCGGGTCGATTTCGGGCAGCAGCTGGGACGGTGGCGGCACCCGGTCGGTCACGTGTCGCCGGGCGATCTGCTCGGGGCTGCCGCCGGTGAACGGCTTGCGACCGGTGAGCAGTTCGAACAGGACGATCCCGGCCGAGTACACGTCCGAGCGGGCGTCACAGGTCCCGTGCTGCACCAGTTCGGGTGCGAGATAGGAGACGGTGCCGAGCAGCCCGCCGCCGGGCAGCGTGCCGCCGAGGGACGAGCCCAGCGTGCCCTGGTCACCGGCCGTGGTACGGGCCAGGCCGAAGTCGGTGACCTTCACCGCCGCGGCGTACGAACCGTGTTGACCGTCTAACGCAGCATCGTTGAGCAGTACGTTCTCCGGCTTGACATCCCGGTGCACGATCCCGGCTCGGTGCGCGGCGGCCAGACCCGCGAGCAT
This sequence comes from Actinocrinis sp., assembly GCF_035946395.1. NCBI lineage: Bacteria > Bacillati > Actinomycetota > Actinomycetes > Catenulisporales > Actinospicaceae > Actinocrinis > Actinocrinis sp. The sequence continues at coordinate 12,695 of NZ_DASYZI010000225.1, read as the reverse complement.
CGCGTCCACGACCTCCAGCGCGTCACGCGGAGTGAGTCGCCCGCGCCGGCCGAGCAGTTGACGCAGCGTCAACCCGGGCACGTACTCCATCGCGAGGTAGGCCAGCGGCGGCTGCGTAGGGCCGCCCCCACGGGCGGGCAGCGCGGACTGGTCGTAGACGGCCACGATGTTCGGGTGGCTGAGCTTCGCGGCGGCCTTGGCCTCACGGATGAACCGTGCGACGTACTCGGGGTGCCGGGCCAGCTCCGGGTCGATCACCTTCAGTGCGACCAGCCGGTCGAGCCGGTTGTCCCATGCGCGGTACACCGTCGCCATGCCGCCTTGCGCAAGGCGTGACTGCACGGCGTACCGGCCGTCGAGCGTCCGCCCGATCAGCGCGCCGTCCAGCACCGAGCCGTGCCGCGAAGGAGCCTCCACACTCACGGAGTCTAGGCGTTGCGTCCGACATGGGGGCTTGACGCAACGCGACTGTGTCCTAGGAGCCCCGGTGCTTGGCGTCACTTGACGCAGTATTAGAACGCAGTATTAGAACTCGGTCCTCAGAACTCGGGCGTCTCGGAGCGTCCGGGTGAGGACGCGCGGGCGTGGTAGCGCTGTGGGATGCGTCCGGCGAGCCGGGCCAACCGGCCGGCGGCCACCGCGTACCGCATTGCGGACGCCATCCGCCGTGGGTCCTGCGCGCGGGTCACCGACGAGGCCAGCAACACTGCTGAACAGCCCAGTTCCATCGCGAGCGCGGCATCCGAGGCGGTGCCGATGCCGGCGTCGAGGATCACCGGCACGCCCGCGCCGGCCACGATCAACTCCAGGTTGTGCGGGTTGCGGATGCCCAGACCGGAGCCGATCGGCGAGCCGAGCGGCATCACAGCCGCGCACCCGGCCTGTTCCAGGCGGCGGGCCAGTACCGGGTCGTCGTTGGTGTATGGGAGCACGGTAAAGCCTTCGGCGACGAGCGTGTGCGCGGCGTCGAGCAGTTCGACGGGATCGGGAAGCAGCGTGTCCTCGTCGGCGACGACTTCGAGCTTGACCCACTCTGTCCCCAACGCCTCACGGGCCATCCGCGCCGTGTGCACGGCCTCACGCGCCGTATGGCAGCCGGCGGTGTTCGGCAGCACCTGGATTTTGAGGGTGGAGAGCAGATCGAATATCGAGCCTGCGGTACCCGGGGCGATCCGGCGCAGCGCAACCGTGGTCAACTCGGTGCCCGAGGCGAGCAGCGCGCTTTCTAGGGCGCTCAGGCTGGGCGCCCCGCCGGTGCCCATGATCAGCCGGGAGGCGAAGGTCTTACCGGCGAGTTCGAATGGATCGTCATCGAGCGTCATCGGCGCGTGACCGACAAGCGCGGAGCTCGTCACTGCTCCCCCTAGGTGAATATGTCTGATAATCGCCCCAGGCGGGCCGTTAGCCACCCTGGACGGCCGTGAGGATCTCGATCTCGTCGCCGTCGCGGATCACCCTGCTGCTCCAACCGGCGCGGGGGACGACGACTTCGCCGACAGCTGCGGCGATTCCGGTGCGTGAGGGCGTGATGCCGGCGATGACGGCGTCCAGGGTGGTGTCCGGTGGAAAGGTTCCGGGCTGCCCGTTGACGATCACGTGTACGGCGGTGCCGGTTACGCGTGGCCCGGTCATGTCAGGGCGGCCTTCTCGCTGAAGCGCTGTGGTTCGAAACCTTCCGCCGTCTGCGGCGGCTGTCCGGTCGCGAGCGTTTCGGCGATCACGTCGGCGGTGATCGGGGTGAGCAGCACGCCGTTGCGGAAGTGTCCGGTGGCCGCGATCAGACCCGGCAGATCGGTCGGGCCGAGGATCGGTGCGTTGTCCGGCGAACCTGGGCGCAGGCCCGCGCGTACCTCCGTCAGGGGTAATTCGCCCACGCCGGGTACGAGGCCGTGCGCTGCACGCAAGAGTTCGTAGACGCCACCCGCGGTCACCTGGGTGTCGAAGCCCTGCTCCTCGACCGTTGCGCCGACCACGAGCTCACCATGCTCGCGCGGCACCAGATACACCTGACGTCCGCGTACCACGCCCCGAACGGCGCGGTTAAGGAACGGCGCCGCGCCTGCGGGCACCGACAAGCGCAGGATCTGCCCCTTGACCGGTCGGATCGGCGGCAACACGCCCGAGGGCAGCCCAGGCAGCGACGTCGAGTGACACCCGGCTGCCAACACCACATGGTCCGCGTGCAGCGTCTGGCCGTCCGCAAGGCGCACGCCGGTCGCCACGTCGTGTGTCACCACGAGTTCCGCGGCGCGCTCGCGGTACAGCGCAATGTGTTCGCGGGCGATCGCTGTCAACAGCGCGGCCAGCAGCAGCCGGTTGTCCACCTGGTGATCGCCCGGCACGAACAGGCCGGACTGCACGTCAGGGGACAGTAGAGGCTCGCGGACTCGGCACTCGCGGCCGGTCATCGGCTCGGAGGCCAGGCCGAGGCGCCGGTGGAACGCGGCCAGGTCGGCCAGCATCGCGCGGTCGCCGGTATCGAAGGCCACCGCGAGCGTGCCGTGCGTGGCGTAACCGGTCGGCGTTCCGGCGACGTCCTCCAATTCGGCGACGAAGCCGGGGTAACGCGCCGCCGAGGCGAGATTCAGCCGCAGCAGGCGTTCCTCGCCGTAGTGCGCTTCGGTGACCGGGGCAAGCATTCCGGCGGCGACGTGCGAGGCGCCGGACCCGGGTTCGGGGTCCGTCAGGGCGACCCGCAGGCCGCGCTGGGCGGCGCGCCAGGCGGCGGCGAGGCCGATCAGGCCCGCGCCGACGATCACAGCGTCGAAGTCCGTGCGCGGGCGCGCATGCGGAATGGGGATGGTGGAGCGACCGCTCTCCGGCGCATCCATCGTTGCGCTCCCTTCGCCCCGCTCGCGAGTGAGCCGTGGGCCAGGTTCAAACGGTCGGGGGCCGCGTGCCCCCCTCTCAACCCGCCGCGGCGGGCTCCCGTGCTGTGCGACGTCGGGCCGACGCCGTCCGGGCAAGTCTAACCGGCGCCGCCGCTCGCACCGTGGGCGCGGGGCGGCGCCGTGGGATGGATCGCACCGGTCGGCTCAGCCGCCGCTCGCCGGCGCGGTCAGGCCGGGGGCCAGGACGTTGAACCAGGTGAGGGCGGCCAGCAGCAGGCCGATCAGCGCCAGGATGATGCCGCCGAGGGCGGTGGCGCGGGCCCACGCCGGGTTGCGGCCGCTCAGCAGCACGCTCGGCGAGGCCAGCACGCCCGCGCCGATCAGCAGCGCGGCCAGCGCGAAGATGCCGCCGAGCGCGGCCTGCGCGTGCCAGTTGCTGTGGAACGCGTTGAGCGAGGCCTGCGTGCTCTGCTGCGTCGTCTTCAGCTCGACGATGTACTCGGCGCGCGAGCCGTAGACGGTGCCCAGCCAGCCGCCGGTCAGCGAGGCGACCGCCAGGACCAGCGAGGTGATGCCGAAGGCGCCGGAGACGAAGCCGGAACCGACCGACTCCTCGGTCTCGTCCTCCTCGTCGAGGTCGGCGAGCTCCTCCGGCTGCTCCGGCTCGGCGAGCTCGGGCTCCGACACGGAAGCCGACACGATCTCGGTCTCGGTCTCTTCGCCGTCTGTGGTAGTAGTGTTCTCCATAGCCGCACACCCTAGGGCCTTTTCCTGTGGGTGCGGTAAACATGTGGCGGCTAATTTCAGCCATTGTCCTGCCGTGTCCGCGCGCCCGGTGATCGGCGGCGCGCCCGGCGGACTGCGCGTAAGCGTTGGGGGACGTCAGCGGAGCATGGCAGTCTTGTCACCGTGACAACCATTTCCAACGAACTCGACCAGCTCGTCCCCGCCTGGCTCACCCTTCCCGAAGTCGCCGAGCGCCTCGAACTGCCGGTGAAACGAGCACGTCAGCTGCTCAAGGAGCACCAGTTGGTGGCGGTGCGCCGCGGTGAGGGCAACGCGCTGTCGGTTCCCGCCGCGTTCCTCGACGGCGACCAGATCCTCAAGGGCCTGCCCGGTACGCTCACCCTGCTCGCGGACAACCGGTTCACCGAGGAGGAGTCGGTGCGCTGGCTGTTCACCCCGGACGACTCGCTGCCCGGCACGCCGGTGCAGGCGCTGGCCCAGCACCGCGGCACCGAGGTGCGCCGCCGGGCGCACGCGCTCGGTTTCTGACCGGCCGCCGGGTCGATCATGTCGGACCGCCCGGATCCGCGGATCCGCGACGCGCGCCTCTATCTGTGTACCGACGCCCGAGAGGCGCGCGGCGACCTGCCGGACTTCCTCGACGCGGTCCTCGCCGGCGGTGTCGACGTAATCCAGCTGCGGCAGAAGGGCCTGGAGGCTCGCCGCGAGTTGGCTCGTCTGGAGCAGTTCGCGGCGGCCTGTGCCCGGCACGGCAAACTGCTCGCGGTCAACGACCGCGCCGACATCGCGCTGGCGGCGGGCGCACCCGTGCTTCACCTGGGCCAGGACGACCTTCCGGCGGCGCTCGCCCGCCGGATCGTCGGCCCGCGGGTGACGATCGGCCGCTCCACGCACAGCGAGGCGCAGGTCGACGCGGCGTTGGCCGACCCGCAGACCGGTTACTTCTGCGTCGGCCCGTGCTGGCCGACGCCGACGAAGCCGGGGCGCCCGGCGCCCGGCCTCAGCCTGGTGCAGTACGCGGCGAAGGTCGCGCCGCCGGACGCCGGGTTTTCGGACGCCGCGCCGCCCTGGTTCGCCATCGGCGGCATCGACCTGAGCACGATCGACCAGGTCGTCGCGGCGGGCGCACGCCGCGTGGTCGTGGTCAGGGCGATCACCGAGGCCGCGGATCCCGGCGCGGCCGCCGCGGCGCTGGCCGCGCGCCTGCGCGGTTGACGCCCGCGGCCGATCAGCCGCAGAAGAACAGGAAGCAGTGCGTCTGTGACGGGGACGGACTCGGGCTCGGGCGGCTGCTGGGACTGGGGCTGACCGAGCCCGAAGTGCCGCCCGGGCTCGGTGTCGCCGACTGGCTCGCGGCCGCGGAGTGCGTCGTGCTCGCCGACGGCGAAGCGCTGGCCGAGCGTGAGCGCGAAGGCGGATTGGTGAGGGAGACGCTCGTGCCCAGCGAGCTGTCGACCGACACGCCGGTGTCGCTCGGCGACGCGGCCGGGGGCAGGATCGTGGTTGCCGCGCCCTTGGTCATCGAGGGGCCTTTGTCGCTCATCTCGACGTATCCGCCGGCGGCGAGCACGATGGCGAGCACGGCTCCGACCACCATCGCGCGGCGCTTGCGGTGGGACCTGCCGTGCCCGCCGCGCCCGGACGGCCCGCGGCGGTCCCTGCGGCGGGAGGTGTGCGCGGCCGGGGCCGAGCGCGGCGGAGCCGGCTCCCACACCGCCTTGATCGCAGGCCCCTGATCGGCTGCCGCGTCCGGGCCGGCCAGCGGGATGAGCTCCGCAGAGGCCTGATGGTCGAGTCGACGACGGAACGCCGCGGCCTCGCTGGGGTCGATGCCCTGACCTCCGGCCGTCCAGGCCGATTCAGGACCCTGCTGAGCCCACGGCGCTTCCCGATGGGCGTCGGATCGCCGTCTTGATTCACTCACAGTGGGCGCGACCTTATCAAAACCCGCTGGTAACCGGAACCTGTCCCCTGAGACTCGTATGTCAAGACTTCGGAAAAATACGGAACGGTTGCGTATTGGAAATGGCTGCGCTAGCCTGGCCGTGAATCGAAACGGTACTGTCCCGATTCGCTGCTCGCCGGAGTCGACCGGCGAGCCCGATTCGTACGGGGCGCCGGGGAACCTTGGGAGGGGAAACCCGTGACTCAGAACACCGCCGCCGCGCCGCCTGAGAGCGCGCACACCGGCCACCCGCGCCGCTGGCTCGTCCTCGGCGTGCTCGTCTTCTCGCTACTCGTGGTCGTGCTGGACAACACGGTGCTGAACGTCGCGCTCAAGACGATCGCGCAGCCCGAGCCCAAGGGCCTGGGCGCCAGCCAGTCCGACCTGGAATGGGGTATCAACTCCTACACGCTGATCTTCGCCGGGCTGCTGTTCACCTGGGGCATCCTGGCCGACCGGCTCGGCCGCAAGCGGATCCTGATGCTCGGCATGGCGCTGTTCGGCATCACCTCGCTGCTGTGCGCCTACGCCGGCAGCCCCGGCGAGCTGATCGCCGCGCGCGCCGCGATGGGCTTCGCCGGCGCCGCGATCATGCCGAGCACGCTGGCCGTCATCGCCAACGTCTTCCCTCGGCACGAGCAGGGCAAGGCCATCGGCATCTGGGCCGGCTCGGTGGGCCTCGCCGTGGCGATCGGCCCGGTGGTCGGCGGGGCGCTGCTCGACAGCTTCTGGTGGGGCTCGGTCTTCCTGATCAACGTGCCGATCGTCATCATCGGCCTGATCGCGATGACGTTCATCGTGCCCGAGTCGCGCGACCCCAGGCCCGGCAGGCTCGACCCGGCGGGCGTGCTGCTGTCCATGGTGGGCCTGGTGCTGTTCGTCTACGGCGTCATCCACGGCGGCGACACCGGCGACTGGGGCAAGCCCGCGGTCTGGGGCCCGCTGGTCATCGGCGTGGCCGTGCTCGCCCTGTTCGTCGTCTGGGAGCGCAACACCGACCACCCGGCGCTCGACGTGCGGCTGTTCTCCAACCGGCCGTTCTCCGCCGCGGTCATCTCGGTGGCGCTGTCCTTCTTCGCCATGATGGGAAGCCTGTTCTTCCTGTCCTTCTACCTCCAGTCGGTGCGCGGCTACACGCCGCTGAAGGCCGGCGTGTGGATGCTGCCGTTCGCGGTGGCGCAGGTGATCTTCTCGCCGCTGTCCGCGAACGTGGTGCGCAGGTTCGGCGCCCGCTCGGTCTCCTTCACCGGGCTGCTGATGATCGCGCTGGCGCTCGGGCTCTACCAGTTCATCGGCGTGAGCTCGGCGATGTGGGTCTACGGCGTGATCGCCGCGCTCCAGGGCATCGCGATGGCGCTCGTGATGCCGCCGGCGACCACGACGGTGATGAGCTCGCTGCCGCGGGAACGGGCCGGCATCGGCTCGTCGATCAACAACACCGTCCGGCAGGTCGGCGGCGCGCTCGGTGTCGCGGTCCTCGGCACGGTGCTGACCTCGGCCTATCGCGGCCGGATCCAGCCGGCGCTCACCGCGATCGGCGTGCCGTCGAACGTGGCGCACGACGCGAGCAGTTCGATCGAGGCCACGCAGGGCTTCATAGCGGGCTCGGCCCAGGCGCACCCGAACGTGACACGGCTGGTGACTCCGGCGAACGACGCGTTCGTCCACGCGCTGCACGTCACGACCATGGCGGGCGCCGGCGTCGGCGTGCTGGCCGCGGTACTCGTCCTCGCCTGGCTGCCGCGCCGCGGCGCGGGTTCGGGCCCGGCGTCCGGTGCCGCCCCGGCGGGCGCTCCCCAGGCCGCCGAGAGCGTGGCGGCATAACGGCCGGGGCATAGAGTCGGGATCCCATGAGCCGACGACGGATGCAAACCAACGATGAAGACGACTGACGAGGGTCCGCCCGGCCCGCTCGTGTCCGCCGCGGCGGCGCGGCGGCCGGGCCGGCCGCGCAGCGATCAGGCCGAGGAGGCCATCCTCGACGCGGTGTTCAGCCTCTTCTCCGACGGCGCGACGTACGACGGGCTGTCGATGGAGATGATCGCGGCGGCGGCGAAGGTGGGGAAGGCCACCATCTACCGCCGCTGGCCGAACAAGGAGGCGCTGGTCATCTGCGCGATCGGCCGGCGCCTGCACCCGGAGAAGGAGATCCGGGTGCAGGGCGTCTCGGTGCGCGAGGACCTGGTCTACCTGCTGGAGCTGATGCGCGGCCACCTCCAGGACCAGTGCACCGGCGCGGCGTACGACGTGCTGAACCAGGCGAGCGTCGGCAACCCGAACCTGTACCGCCGCTACTTCGAGGTGGTCATCGAGCCGCGCCGCGAGCTGTACCGCGAGGTGCTGCGGCGCGGCGTCGCCGACGGCGAGTTGCGCGAAGATCTCGACATCGAGCGGGCGATGCTGATGCTCACCTCGACGATGCACGCCGTCACCCGGAACAGTCCGCCCTCCGGGCCGGTCGGCCGGGAGTTCAGCGAGGCGCTGGTCGACGACCTGCTGCGCGGCGCGGCCGAGCAGCAGGCACTGTCCCGGTCAGGCGGACTCGCGCCAGCGTGACGTGATCGGCAGCCGCCGGTCCCTGCCGAAGGCCTTGGCGGAGATCTTCGTGCCCGGCGGGTACTGGCGGCGCTTGTACTCGGCCCGGTCGGTCAGCGTGAGGACCCGCTCGACCAGCTCCGGGCCGAAGCCGCGCGACTCGATCTCCTCGCGGCCGTGGTCGCCGGCGACGTAGAGGTCGAGGATCTCGTCGAGCACCTCGTACGGCGGCAGCGAGTCGGTGTCCTTCTGGCCGGGCCGCAGCTCGGCGCTCGGCTCCTTCTCGATCGAGTTGCGCGGGATCGGCGGGACCTCGCCGCGCCGCGCCGCCTCCTCGTCCCGCCACCGGGACAGCGCCCACACCATCGTCTTGGACACGTCCTTGATCGGCGCGTACGCACCGACCGCGTCGCCGTAGAGGGTCGAGTAGCCCACCGCGAGCTCCGACTTGTTGCCGGTGGCCAGCACCAGGTGGCCGCGCTGGTTCGACAGCGCCATCAGGGCCGTGCCGCGCACCCGCGCCTGGAGGTTCTCCTCGGCCAGGCCGGTCATCGGGGTGCCCGAGTCGGCCAGCGTCTTCAGGTACGCGTCGACCATCGGCGCGATCGGCACGGTCTCGTAGTGCAGCCCGGTGCGCTGCGCCAGGTCGGCGGCGTCGTCCTTCGAGTGCTCCGAGGAGTAGCGGCTCGGCATGGAGACCCCGTACACGTTCCGCGCGCCCAGCGCGTCGCAGGCGATGGCGGCGACGAGCGCGGAGTCGATCCCGCCGGACACGGCGATCACCACGGTGGAGAAGCCGTTCTTGCGCACGTAGTCGCGCAGCCCCAGCACCAGTGCCTGATACACCTCGGCGAGGTCGTCGAGCCGCGGCGTGACCGCGCCGGGCCGCGCCTCGTACGGCTCGACAGGCTCGGCCGTGGCCACCACCCGCCGGATGATCATCCCGTTGCTCGCAGTCGAGTCCTGCGCGGGCGCGGAGCCGATGGGCGCGGTGTCTGTGGACACTGTGGCCGCAGGCAGATCGAGGTCCGCCACGAGCAGTTCGTCGACGAACTGCCCGGCGCGGGCGAGTACAGCGCCCCCGGCGTCGACGACGATCGAGTCGCCGTCGAACACGAGCTCGTCCTGGCCGCCGATCTGGTTGACGTACGCCAGCGTGCAGCCGGCCTCGGCGGCGCGCCGGGCCAGCAGTTCGTAGCGCACGTCGTCCTTGTCCAGCTCATACGGCGAGGCGTTGATGGACAGCAGCAGGCCGGCCCCGGCCTCGGCGGTCGCGGCGACCGGACCGCTGTCCTGCCACAGGTCCTCGCAGATCGCCACGGCGACATCGATCCCGCGAACACGCACGACCGGCAGAGTGTCTCCGGGCACGAAGTACCGGTACTCGTCGAAGACCCCGTAGTTGGGCAGGTGGTGCTTCGCCGAGCGGACCAGCACCTCGCCGCGGTGCAGCACGGCCGCGGCGTTGACCGGCGATCCGGCCGGGCGGCCGAGGCGCGGCTGGTTGTTCGGCGTGCCGTCGAGGTAGCCGACGACCACGACGAGTTCGCCGAGCCCGCGATCGGCCAAGTCGGCGGCGAGCCGGTCCAGCGCCGCGCGCGCGCCCTGCACGAAAGACGGGCGCAGTGCCAGGTCCTCGACCGGGTAACCGGTCAGCGCCATCTCGGGCACCGCGAGCAGGTGCGCGCCCTCGGATTCGGCACGCAGGGCCGAATCCAGGATGAGCGCGGCGTTGCCGGCGAGGTCGCCGACGGTCGGGTTGATCTGTGCCAGAGCGATCCGCAGCTGCGCCATGCGTCAAGCATACGTCCCTTCTCGTCACAGCGACGAGAAGTGTGCCGCCGACGGCAGTGACCTTGGTTACGTCGTTGTGCCGGGAGTCCCTGTCCCGGAAAATGAGGCGGCCTCGTCGCACGGGGGAGCGACGAGGCCGCGGCGGAGAGTTGTCGAGGACTCTCCGCAGGCGTCGGAGGGGTTCACCGCCACGGTCCCGGGGGAGGACGCTGCGGGCGGCGAGGGGCGGTTCCGACGCCGACGGTGCGGTGATCCCTACGGGGGGAGGGACCACACACGCACCGTGCTTTGGCGCTCGACCCCCACGGGGGGAGGGGTCGGCGCCCATGGCGCACTCACCGGCGTGATCCCCACGGGGGGAGGGACCCGCCTACGCGCGCCACTCGGGGCGAGGCCCCATCGCACGGGGGGACGACGAGGCCTCGAAGAGGATTATTCATGCGCCTCCACCGCTTGGCGACCCTTTCGACAAAACTTCTCGCTCGGGAAGCCACCCTTTACCCAGCGTACTCGCGATTTGGGTGCTTTGTCGCCTTCATCGCTTTCGGTTCCGGCGAAACCGTGACTCTGAGTCGACGACTCGTCGGCAAGGCAGTAAGCCGAGTAGGTGGCGAATGTTCCCGGTCGAGCGCGGATTCCTTAGCTAGCAGCGATGAATCCGCCGGAATCGGCGATGCGCACCGGGATCAGGTCGCGTTTCCGCCGCCGATCGACCACTACTGAAGGCGACCGAGTGAGCAACTGCCGCTGTGGCCACTCCCGGCGCTTCGCGTCACCCCTGCCGCATCGTCGCCGCGACGGCGAGCTCGCTCAGCACGGCGCTGGCTTCCGCGGTGATCGGCGCTTCCCTCAGCGCGTCGAGCGAGGAGCGGGTCAGCTCACTGATCCGCTCCTCGACCTCGGCCAGCGCTCCGGTCCGGGTGATGATCTCGCGCAACTCCTCGACGCCCGTCTCGTCCAGCCGCGGATCGCCGAGCCCGCCGCGCAGTGCCTTGGCCTGAGCATCGGTCGCGTGCTGCGCCGCCAGGGCCACGAGCACGGTCTGCTTGCCTTCCCGCAGGTCGTCTCCGGCCGGTTTGCCCGTGGCCGCCGGGTCGCCGAACACGCCGAGCACGTCATCGCGCAACTGGAACGCCTCGCCCAGCGGCAGGCCGTAACGGGAGAGCGCCGCCGCGACCGGACCGTCCGTGACGCCGGTCGCCAGCGCCGCGCCGAGCCGAAGCGGACGCTCGACCGTGTACATGGCCGACTTGTACCGCAGCACGGTACGTGCCCGTTCAAGCGCCTCCTGCGGCGTCGAGACGGACAGCCCGCGCGCCTGCGCGAGCACGTCGAGGTACTGACCGGCCATCACCTCCGACCGCATCAGGTCGAAGACCGGCCGCGCGGCGTGGATCCGCGCCGCGTCCAGCCCGCAGCGGGTGAACATCTCATCGCACCAGCTCAGCGTCAGGTCGCCGAGCAGCACCGCGGCTGCGGCGCCGAACCGCTCCGGCTCGCCCTCCCAGCCGCCGTCCCGGTGCAGTTCCGCGAACCGGCGGTGGATCGCCGGAGCGCCGCGCCGGGTATCCGAACCGTCGATGTAGTCGTCGTGGATCAGCGCCGACGCGTGGAGCAGCTCCAGCGAGGCCGCCGCGCGCACCGCGGCTGCCTCGTCCTCGCCGAGTTCTGATCCCGGCCCGTGATCTGCGGCGGCACGCCAGCCCCAGTAGCAGAACGCCGGGCGCATCCGCTTCCCGCCGTTCAGGAACTCCCGAAGCGCCTCGATGACCGGGCCGAGGTCCGTGCTGATCCCGCCGAGCACGGCCGCCTGCCGACCGAGGAACGCGGTCAGCTCCGCCGAGACCCGCGTCCGCAGGTCGTGCCGGTCGGTCGGAAGGGGGTCGGTCACGTGCTCGTTCTCCACAAACGACGAGCCTACGTCGTCTCATTCGCTGAAACGACGCTGGTACCCCCCAGAGCGCCGGATACAGTGAACGCATGGCACTCGGCGTTCCCAGCGTGCGGCCGGACCGGGCCGTGACCGTCCGCGAACTGCTCGCCCGCGCAGTGCCGACGATGTCGTTCGAGTTCCTACCGGCCCGCGACGAGCAGTCGGAGCGGCAGCTGTGGAAGGCGCTGCGCCGGATCGAGGGCGTCGGCCCGGACTTCGTCTCGATCACGTACGGCGCCGGGGGCTCGACCCGCGAGAACACCGCGTCGGAGGCCGAACGCGTCGCCGCCGAGACGACGCTCACCCCGGTCGGGCATCTGACCGCAGTCAACCACTCGGTGGGCGAGCTGCGCCGGATCATCGGCCGTTACGCCGATGCCGGCGTGCGCAACATCCTGGCCGTGCGCGGCGACCCGCCCGGCAACCCGAGCGGCGAATGGGTGAAGCACCCGGCCGGTATCGAGTACGCGAGCGAACTGGTGCGGCTGGTGAAGGAGTCGGGCGACTTCTGCGTCGGCGTGGCCGCCTTCCCGGAGAAGCACCCGCGCTCACCCGATTGGGACAGCGATGTCCGGCACTTCGTGGCCAAGTGCCGCGCCGGCGCGGACTTCGCCATCACCCAGATGGTCTTCGACGCCGAGCACTACCTGCGCCTGCGCGACAGAGTCGTGCGCGCGGGCTGTGAGACCCCGATCATCGCCGGTTTGATGCCGGTCACCCGCGCGGCGCAGATCGAGCGGATGGTGACGCTCAGCGGCGGGTCGTTCCCGGAGCAGCTCGCCGAGCGCATCCACGCCGTAGCGGACGACAACGCCGCTGTGCGCCGGATCGGCATCGACCACGCGACCGGACTCGGCGCGCGGCTGCTCGCAGAGGGCGTGCCCGGCCTGCACTTCATCACGCTCAACAC
>NZ_DASYZI010000224.1:0-8043 GCF_035946395.1 Actinocrinis sp. | reverse complement strand
GTCGTCGGCGTGCGGCCGCCTGCGCGACTGCTCGTGCGGCCGGCTTCACCAGGCTCGCCCGCCTCGCCGGACAGCGCGCGGAGCCGGTCGACCGCCCCGTCCGCGGCGAACTGCGCGGCGCCGAGACCCTCGACGAAGTAGCCGCGGCGGCAGCGTCCCGCGTCTTCGAACGCGGATAACACGCGGTACACCGCGCTGAACCCGCCGGGCAGCCGCTCCGCACCCACCGCGCCACGAGTCACAATGCCGTACCGGTCCAGCAGTACCTCGCCGAGCGCCTGCGCTGATGCCGCTTTGGCTCGCGGGTCCGACGGCACCGCAGTGCGCAGGCGGGACCAGCGGCCCACAGCGGTTGCCGCCACCGCGCTCGGAAGCACCGGGGCAATGGCCGCCGCCGATGAGACGTACCGCATGGCGGCGTACCGGCCGCGCGGAGTCGGCCGCTTCGCGCGGTGTGCAGTACGGCCGGAACCGAGCAACGCGCGCACCGGCGCATACGTGTCGTTCGTGACTCGGCCGGCCCAGACCAGATCCCAGAGCGCGGTCAGTACGTCCGCTGGATCGACCGGCGAGTCTGAGGCTGCCACGGCAGGGTCGGATGGCTCGCCACCGGCGCGCGTGCCTCGGCGCCGGGCATCGGGAAGCTCGTCATCGTCACGTGCTCCGTGGCGTCTGGCATCGGTCCGGCGCTGCGTCTCGGACTGCGTGACGTGATCGACCAGCGAGCGGAAGAACAGGCCCGCGTCCCGCTCCAGGGCGGAGAGCAGCGCCCACTGCGCCGGCGAGGCGTCGTCGAGCGGTGTCGGCTCCGGCAGTACGAACGGCGCGATGGCCGCCGGGGCCAGTGCGACCCAACCGTCGTCCACGGCGAGCGCGCCCGCACCCGCCCAGACCACTTCGCCGCCCGAAGTCAGCTCATCCAGCATCGCAGGCTGATAATCCGACACGCGGGAGGGCAGCACGAGCCGCTCCAGCGCCGAGGCGGGAACCGGCACCCCGGCCAACTGCTCCACCACGCGCAGCACGCCGTCTACGCCGCGGAGCCTGCGGTCCGGCCGCTCACCAGGCTGCCCGACGTTCTGCCAGGCCGGCAGCAGCCGGGCCAGGGCGGCGGGATTCACCGGTTCGGCCTGCTGGCGCAGCGCCGCGACGGTTCGGCGACGCAACCGGCGCAGCACTCTGGCGTCGCACCACTCCTCGCCGCCTCCGTCCGGACGGAACGCACCGCGGATAACACGCCGTTCTGCGGCCAGCCGTTCCAGCACAGTGACGCATACGGCCACGCCGATGCCGAAGTGCTCCGCCGCCTGCCGCGCGGAGAACGGCGCGTGCGTGCGCGCGTAACGTGCCATCAGGTCGCCCAGCGGATCGACCACCGGCTCGGTGAACGCCTCCGGGACGCCCACCGGCAGCGGCACGCCGAGCGAGTCCCGCAATCGACCGGCGTCCTCGATCGCCGCCCACCGCTCCTCGCCGACGATCCGCACCCGGATCGCCCGCCGGGTGCGTTCCAACCCGGTGAGCCACGCCGCCTCAACGCCGCGCCGCGCCGCCTCCCCGATGGACAGCGGCCCGAGCAGACGCAGCAGGTCGGCGGCATCCTCGGCATCCCGGGCCGGCCGGTCGGCGGTCAGATGCTGGAGTTCCGCCTCCAACTCGGCGAGCACCTCGACGTCGAACAGATCCCGCAGTTCCGGCTGGCCGAGCAGTTCGGCCAGCAGCGAGGGATCGACGCTGAGGGCCGCCGCCTGACGCTCCGCCAGCGGCGAATCGCCCTCGTACATGAACTGAGCGACGTAACCGAACAGCAGCGACTTCGCGAACGGCGACGGCGCCGGGGTCTCGACCTGCACCACCTTCACCCGCCGCGCCTCGATGTCGCCGAGCAGTTCGGTGAGCCCCGGCACGTCGAACACGTCCTGGAGGCATTCACGCACCGTCTCCAGCACGATCGGGAACGAGGCATACTTCGCCGCCACCGCGAGCAGGTGTGAGGCGCGCTGCCGTTGCTGCCACAGGGGAACGCGCTGCCCCGGCCGACGGCGCGGCAGCAACAGCGCGCGGCCCGCGCACTCCCGGAACCGGGCGGCGAACAGCGCCGAGCCGCCGACCTGGTCCGTCACGAGCTGTTCGATCTCGTCGGGCGTGAAACGTGCGCAGCTGTCGAACACATTCTCGATGTTCGGCCGATCGCCGTTCGGCTCTGTCGTATTCAATTCGTCCAGGCCGAGATCGGCCCACGGCTGCTCCCAGTCGGTCTCCGGCAGCCGTAGCACGATCCCGTCGTCACCGTGCATCACCTGTGCGTCGAAGCCGAACTCCTCGCGCAGCCGCGCGTTGATCGCCAGCGCCCACGGGGCGTGCACCTGCGCCCCGAACGGCGAGTGGATCACCACTCGCCAGTCGCCCAGCTCGTCGTGGAAGCGCTCGACGACGATCGTCCGGTCGTCCGGAACGTGCCGGGTCGCTTCCCGCTGCTCCGACAGGTACGCCAGCAGGTTGCCCGCGGCCCACTCGTCCAGGCCCGCGGCCCGTAGCCGTTCGGTCGCCTCCTGTAGTTCGAGCCCTGCCAGCTCCCGGGTGAACGCGCCGAGCGCCCGGCCGAGTTCGAGCGGCCGGCCGAGCGTGTCGCCCTTCCAGAACGGCAGCCGCCCTGGCTGACCGGGCGCGGGGGAGACCAGCACCTTCTCGTGCGTGATGTCCTCGATCCGCCACGAGGACGTGCCGAGCGTGAACACGTCGCCGACGCGCGACTCGTACACCATCTCCTCGTCCAGCTCACCGACCCGCCGCCCGCCGCGCTTCTCGTCCCCGCCGACGAGGAAAACGCCGAACAGGCCACGGTCCGGGATGGTGCCGCCGGAGATGACGGCCAGCCGCTGCGCTCCGGGCCGGCCGGAGACGGTGCCCGCCTCGCGGTCCCACACGATCCGTGGCTTGAGCTCGGCGAACTCGTCACTCGGGTAGCGCCCGGCCAGCATGTCGAGTACGGCCTCGAACACCGGCTCGGTGAGCGTGGCGAACGGCGCCGCCCGGCGCACCAGGTCCAGCAACTCGCCGGTGTCCCAGCTGTCCACCGCGCACATCGCCACCAACTGCTGGGCCAGCACGTCCAGCGGGTTGCGCACCAGGCTGAGCGCCTCGATCCGCCCGCCGCGCATCCGCTCCGCGACCACCGCGGCCTGTAGCAGGTCGCCGCGGAACTTGGGGAAGATGACGCCGCGGGAGACCGCGCCGACCTGGTGCCCGGCCCGGCCGACCCGCTGGAGCCCGGAGGCGACCGAAGGCGGCGACTCGACCTGCACGACCAGGTCCACCGCGCCCATGTCGATGCCGAGTTCGAGGCTGGAAGTGGCCACCACCGCGGGCAACCGCCCGGCCTTGAGCTCCTCCTCGACCTCGGCGCGCTGCTCCTTGGACACCGAGCCGTGGTGCGCGCGGGCGAGCAGCGGCGGCGCCCCACCCGCCGAACCCGCCTGACCCATCAGCTGCGCAGGCACATGGAAGCCGTGATGAGGACGTGGCGCTGCTTCGGCGTCCATCGAGGCGACGGACATTGATTCGGCTGAGTCTGATTCAGCAGGGTCTGATTCGGCGGACGACACCGAAACGCCGACCGGCGTCGCGAGGTCGAGCCCGATGCGCTCGGCGTGGATCTCGTTGAGCCGATTGCACAGCCGCTCGGCCAACCGACGAGAGTTGGCGAACACGAGCGTGGACGTGTGCTCCTCGACCAGGTCGGCGACCCTGTTCTCCACGTGCGGCCAGATCGATGCCTTACGTCGGCCGGTCTCGTCGGCGGGGACCGCTTCAGAGCCGGTGTCGATGGTGTCGAGCGCGGTCAGGTCCTCCACCGGGACCACGACGCGTAGGTCGAAGCGTTTGTCTGTGGGCGGGGCGACGATCGTCGCCGGGCGGGTGCCGCTGAGGAAACGGGCCACCTCCTCGGCGGGGCGCACCGTCGCGGACAGCCCGATGCGCTGCGCGGGCCTGGGCAGCAGATGGTCGAGCCGCTCCAGGCTGAGCGCCAGGTGCGCGCCGCGCTTGGTCCCGGCGACCGCGTGCACCTCGTCCAGGATCACCGTCTCGACCGAGCCGAGCGCCTCCCGCGCCTGCGAGGTCAGCAGCAGGAACAGTGACTCGGGAGTGGTGATCAGGATGTCCGCGGGGGTGC
Organism: Actinocrinis sp.; assembly: GCF_035946395.1. Taxonomy (NCBI): domain Bacteria; kingdom Bacillati; phylum Actinomycetota; class Actinomycetes; order Catenulisporales; family Actinospicaceae; genus Actinocrinis; species Actinocrinis sp. The sequence continues at coordinate 3,869 of NZ_DASYZI010000224.1, read as the reverse complement.
TCAGGAACTTGCGCCGCTGGTCCGACGGGGTGTCCCCGGAACGCACCGCGATTCGTACGTCCGGCTCCGGCGCCCCGGCACGCACCGCGGCCTGCCGCAGCCCGGCCAGCGGCGCGCGCAGGTTGCGCTCCACGTCCACACCGAGTGCCTTGAGCGGGGAGATGTACACGACGCGGCAGCGCTGCTTCTCGCCGACCGGCGGCGGCCCGAAGGCCAGCCGGTCGAGCGCGGCCAGGAAGGCGGCCAGGGTCTTGCCCGAGCCGGTCGGCGCGATGACCAGCGCGTTGTGGCCACCGCGGATCGCCTCCCACGCGCCCACCTGAGCGGCCGTGGGCTGCGCGAAAGCGCCGTTGAACCACTGCCGTGTCGGCTCGGCGAACCCGTCTATAAGACCCATACGCCCATCTTCCCCTCCGCCACCGACAGATTTCGGCGGGTACGCTTTCCGGCGTGCGGCTGACGGTTTTCTGGGAGCGGATGACGGAGCGGTTCGGGCCCGTCTACGTGGATTCCTTCGCCCGCGACCACGTGATGAGCGAACTGGGCGGCCGGACCGTGCAGGAGGCGCTCGCGCAGGGGATTTCCGCGAAAGAGGTCTGGTCGGCGGTCTGCCGGTCGCTCGACGCGCAGAGCTGAACCGGCGGGCATTGGCAGCGGCGGAAACCAAGCGGAAAGCAAATCTCCGGCCCGCTCGTCGAGCGGACCGGAGACGATTGAAACCAGTTGAAGCCTGACGTGACGTCAGTGCGACCGGTCGAACCGGTTGAGGAAGCGTTTGCGCAGCAGCACGCCGCCACCGATCAGGCCGGCGCCGAACGGTGCGGCAGCCAGTGCGGCGGAACCCGTGTGCGCCAGCACTCCGGTAGGCGAACCTGATGATCCGCCGCTGCTCCCTGACATGCCACCGTGAGAGCCGCTCCCATTCGAACCTCCGCCATTCGAGCCACCGCCGTTCGAACCGCCGCCGCTACGCGTGCTCGGTGACAGAGACGGAGACGGAACGCCGGTAGGCGGCGAACTGCCGCCGATGGGCGTCGGTGTTCTGGAAGCGGAAGGCGGGCACGGCGTGCTCGGTGGAGGTGGCGGAGGAGTCGGCGGGCAGCCGCACCCGGTGCCTGTCGGCGTGGGGCTCGGTTGCGTCGGAACCGGCGTGGGCGTCGGGGAGGGGCTCGGTTGCGGCGGCTGGCTCTGGCCGTTGTTCGCGCACGAGTTGCCGAACACCGAGTTCAGAATGCCGATCACATCGACCTGGTTGCCGCAGACGTTCACCGGCGCGTTGATCGGCACCTGGATCACGTTGCCGGCGCCGATCCCGGGTGAACCGCTTGAGCTGCCCGTCGTCGTCGTTGCGCTGCCGCCGCCGTGGTTCGCACAGGAGTTGCCGTGGTCACTGTCGCCGATGCCGATCACGTCGAGCTGGTTGCCGCAGACGTTGATCGGTGCGTTGACTGGCACCTGCACGAGATTGCCCGAACCGACGCCGGGTGAGCCGGTCGCGCTGCCGGAGGCCGACGTGGATCCGTCGTTACCGCTTGGCCTGCCGCCGTTCTCGCAGGAGTTCCCGGTTACCGCGTCCAGGATGCCGATCACGTCCAGTTGGTTGCCGCAGACGTTGATCGGTGCGTTGACCGGCAGTTGGAGCAGGTTGCCCGAGCCGATGCCGGGAGAATGTGTTGTGTTGCCGGTAGCAGTCGTGTCGGCGTGTGCGTTGGCCATGCCGAGGCCGGTCATCAGCAGGCCGCCTGTGGTCATCCCGAGCACGACGCGTCGTTTGGTCGAATAGTTCATGCGTGAACCTGTCTTTCAGTCGACTCAGCCTGGCTGAGGCTCGGGCGTGCGTCGCGGGAGAACCGGAGCCCGGCCCACGCTAGGCGGGCCGGGCTCCGCGGACGGCCGGACGCTGCCGGCCTGCGGTCAGTTCATGCTGTGGTTGCCGAAGACCGAGTCGAGCAGCCCGATGACGTTGATCGCGTTGCCGGTGATGTTGGTCGCGGTGTGCACCGGGATCTGCACGTTGTTGCCCGAGCCGACGCCCGGGGAGTTGGTCGCGTAGCCGTCGGCCGAGGTGTCGGCCAGCGCGGCGCCGGCGCCGGCCAGCACGATGCCGCTGGTGGCCGCGGTCAGCACGGCGAACTTCTTGAGGTTCATCGATTCCTCCTGGCCGCGGTCCGGTGCGGAGCGCGGCCGTGGTTCGTGGCTCTGCGGAGTCGGCCGGGGGTATTGACGGCGGCGGTATAGCGGCGGCGATGGGCGGGAAAGGCACTGCCTGCCACCGCTCGTTCGCCGCTGCACCGGCTGGCTTCGAAGAGCGCGATTCGGTTGACTACTGGGGCACGCGGCGCCCCGGTCCGGTCCGGCCGTCTAGGATCCGGACCCCTCGGGAGGCGCCACGTGGAACCCAACGAGGCCTGCGTGTGCCGAGGTACGGATCCGGTGTGTTGATCCTTCTTTCCGGCGAACCTACGGTCAGTCAATGTCGGCTGTTCGGAGGTCTAAATACGGTGACTCGTCGTCGTATGATCGGCCGCCGCGCGCTCACCGCCTGATGCACCGCCTCGCGCCATCTGACGCGAGGCGACGCCGCGTCAGCCACCGGCGGCCAGGACAAAAGCGCGACAAGTAATTCGAAGAATTGTTCGATGGATTCAGCTCGCTGAAGCGTGGGAACGAGGTAGAACGGCTTTGCCCACAGCAGACGGCGAATCCCGGTGGCGTACCGCGGATTGTCGGCGTGGGGATTTCGCCGACGCGTATACCACCACCCGCTGGCACATTCGGCGCGTCGCGAGTCTCCGGCGTGGAAAACCGGCTAGCGTAGGCAGCCAAGAAGGGAAACACTCGAATGAGTGACGTCCGGCGACGGCTGGTGACGACGTGGCGGGTCTGACCCGCCGTGAGGTCATCGCTGCCGAAGTGTCATTCGTCGATGGCAGGATGATCTGACAGTGTGATCTGGAAGGGAGGCGTGCGATGGTTTCGAGCCGCAGGGCGACCGCCCCGCATTTGGTGCCGGTCGACGACGGCGAGCGGTGGTACGGCGAGGAGCCCGCCGCGCAGGCCGGCTACCGGATCGCCACCGTCCGGCCGCAGAGCTTCACCGACGCCAAGGTGATCGGCGAGTTCTTCCGGGACGGCATCCCGGTCATCATGAACCTGGCCGACCTGGAGGAGGCCGACGCGAAGCGGATCGTCGACTTCGCCTCCGGCCTGATCTTCTCGCTGCGCGGCGGCATAGAGCGGGTGGCCTCCCGGGTCTTCCTGCTCTCCCCGCAGGGGACCGAACTCATGGACGGCGCCCAGAGCCCGTCCGCCGACCCGGGCTTCTTCAACCAGGACTGACGTCATCCGGGACAGACACGGGGCTGACATCTGAACGTTGGCCGTCGCACGCAAACTCACTCGCGTGCGACGGCCAACGTCGTGCCTGCTGCATCTACTGCTGAGTTCCCCGCTCTGCTTCTTCCAGATGCTGCGTCCGCCCTATCTCATCTATCTCATCCACCTGCCCGACCTCCTGAGTCCTGGCTTCCACCGCGTCCTGGATCGGCGCCCTCTGCGATGCCATCGGAATGGCGACGGTCGGCTGCTCGGCCGCCACCGCTGGCGGCGGCTGAAGCGCGACCGGCTGCGGTGTCGACGGCTGCTGCGGAACCACAGGCTGCTGCGACGCAGCGTGCTGAGGCGGCACTTGGGGTTGCGGTTGCAACTGAGGTTGTGGCTGAGGCTGCGGGGCAACCGGTTGCGGCATCTGCTGCATGTGCGATGCCGGCGGCATCTGTTGCTGTGGCATGTGTGGCTGGGGCATCGGTGGCCGCGGCATCTGCGGTTGGGGCGCCATCATCGGTTGCGGCGCGGGCGGCGCGAGCGGT
>NZ_DASYZI010000223.1:0-3780 GCF_035946395.1 Actinocrinis sp. | reverse complement strand
CTCCTCCTCACCCAGCAGCTCAAGTTCCTCGTCGTCGAAGAGCGTCTGCTGGCCGAAGCGGTGTTCGACCCACGCGTGGAACTCGGTGCCGCGGCGCGCCTGAGGCGCCGGCGGTCGAGGCATCGGCCGGAACAGTTCCTCCGCGAAGCCCTCGGGATCGGCCGCGTAGGAGACGAGCCGGGTGGCCGACAGCGTGCGAGGCATCGGAACCTCGAACCGCACGTCGTGCGCCCGGCGCAGCTCGCCGAGCAAAGCCTCGATGTCGGCGTCCCAACCGTCGACGAGTGGCTGAATGGCCGGGCTCAACAGCGCCGACGCGACATCGGCCAAGGACGCGAAATCAGCCAAGCCAATTGAACCGCCCGCCGCCGAACCGCCTGCGGCTGAACCGCCTGTGAATGAATCGCCTGTGAATGAATCGCCTGAGACTGCTGAGTTACCCGAATCACCGGAGCCGGCTGGCCCTGCATCATCGGCTGATCCCGCATCAGCTGACGCCCTCACGCCTGCCACCGATGAAGCCGACCCGATCCCTCCCACAGACTCAGTCCCTGACACCGGCCCGACCCCTGGCATCAGCCCGATCCTTGACATCGACTCAGCCCGTGACACCGGCCCAATCCCTGGCATCAGATCGGTCCCTGACACCGGCTCAGCACGTGACACTGGCTCAGTACGGGGCACCGGCTCGGTCTCATCGTCTTCGGATTGTTCGCCGAGCGAGCGCAATTCGGCCAAGACGGCCTCTGCGGCTCGTCTGCGCCACTCCCGCGCTTCGCCATTCAGGTCCGGCGGCCACGACAGCTCCCGGGACGCGGCCAGCGCGGGATTGCGTTCGTCCTCTCCCGGCGGCGCGGCCCACTGCGCGATCTCGCCGTTGTCCGGATCGGCCTGGCAGTGCGCGCGCAGAGCGGTGAGCATGGCGTTCGGCCCGCGCGGCGTGAGCTGCGTCGGCCCCCACCAGTGGCTCGCGACGATCAGCCGGGACTTCGCCCGGGTGAGCGTGACGTAGTTCAGCCGCAGGCTCTCCAGCTCCGCTTGCTGTTTCATCGCCGCGTCAAAGTCGTCAAAGGCGGCCTTGTCCCGTTCCGCGTCGAGCAGCGGCATCGGGTCGCCGCGCAGTTCGTGCGGGAGCTTCGACCGCTTCGTCGTCCACTTGTCGATCTTGGGCGGCTCCTGGTACTGGTGCGGGACGACGACCACTTCCCATTCCAGCCCCTTGGCCTTGTGCATCGTGAGGATCTTCACCGTCTGCGCGGCTGCCGGTGGCAGGTCGATGTCCAGGCCGCGCTCGTGCTCGGCGGCGGCCCGCAGGAATGAGCGGAACGCGGTGACGGATTGCTCGCCGTCCAGATCGGAGAAGTTTCCGGCGACGTGCAGGAACGCGCCGACCGTTTCGGCGCAGCGCTGCCGGAACGCGGCCGGGGAGGCCGCGATCTCCACATCGAGCCCGGTGTCCTGCAAGATGCGGTGCAGCACGTCGAGTACCGGTTCGGCCAAGCTGCGGCGCAGGCGGCGGATCTCGGCGGCGAAGCGGGCGAAGCGCCGACGCGCCTCCGCAGAGAACGGCAGCACGTCGCCGGGATCCGCAAGCGCGTCGGAGAGCGAGACGACGTCTGTGGGGTCGCTGTTGGCGGCGGCCTGGTCCAGGGGGCTGGCGGTGTCGTCGCGCGGGGGCCGGACCAGTTCGCGGGCACGCCTGCCGAGCAGGGCCAGATCACGCGGGCCGATGCGCCAGCGCGGACCCGACAGCAGCCGGACCAGCGGCGCGTTGGCGATCGGATCGTCGAGCACGTCGAGCATCGCGACCAGGTCCGCCACCTCAGGCAGGTCGAGCAGCCCGGACAGCCCCACGACCTCGACCGGGATGCCGCGGCCGTGCAGTTCCGCGTACAGCTCCGGAATGTGGTCGCCCTTTCGCACCAGGACCGCGATCTGACTCCACGGCACCTCGCCGTCCAACTCCTGGATCCGGTCGGCCAGCCAGCGGACCTCCTCGGCGTAGGTGCGTAGCAACCCGGCGACCGCGTATCCGAACTTCGCCTTCTCGGCCGACGGCGTCAGGCTGCGCACCGAGTCGTGGTGTTCGCGTAGTTGCACGGACTGCTCGTTGGCGAACGCCAACAGCCGTCCGCCGCTGCGCCGGTTCTCGGTGAGCGGATGGATCCGGGCCGCGCTGCCGTCACGGCGGCGGAAGTGCTGCGGGAACTGGTCGATGTTCGCCGCGGACGCGCCGCGCCAACCGTAGATCGACTGACACGGGTCGCCGACCGCCGTGACCGGGTGGCCCAGGCCGTGTTCGGGATCGGGGCCGCTGAACAGCGCGGCCAGCATCCGGCGCTGCGCCACGGAGGTGTCCTGATACTCGTCGAGCAGCACGACCCGGTATCTGGCCCGCTCGATCCGGCCGACGTCCGGCGCCTCTTCGGCCAGCCTGGTGCCGATGGACATCTGGTCGCCGAAGTCCACGAAGTCGCGGCCGGACTTCAGCCCCCGGTAGCCCTCGACCAGTTCGAGCAGTTCGCCGCGCTCACGGGCCTTGGCCGCCGCCTCCAGGTATCGCTGGTAGATCAGCCCACGGCGATTGGTGCGGCGGCTGGCGGCCCGGATCGATCTGCCCGTGACCGGATCCCGATACAGCTCGGCGGCGTCGGCGAAGGCGCGATCGAACGCGGCGAGCCGATCCGGGTCGACTATGTGCTCGGACAACTCGGCGTCCAGGTCGATCAGGTCCTTGGTGATCGTGGTGACGCTGCCCCGGAGCGCGTCGAAGGGCCCTGTCGCGGTGCGCACGATCCGCGCCGCGAGGGTGTACCGCCCGGCGTCGGCGATCAGCCGCGCGGAGGGCTCGATGCCGAGGCGCAGGCCGTGTTCCTTGATCAGCCGGTCGGCGAAGGCGTGGTAGGTGGAGATGACCGGCTCGCCGAACTCGTCCGGATCGACTGCCAGGTCGGCTGTCATGTCGCCAGGCTCGCTGGGATGCGTGGGCCCGAGGACGTCGAGGTAGTCGGCTGCGCTGTCGCCGGTCAAGCCGGCGGTGGCCAGGGCCGTGCCGACGCGCTCACGCAGTTCGGCCGCGGCCTTGTTGGTGAAGGTCAGGCCGAGCACTTCCCCGGGTCCGACCATGCCGGTGGCGACCAGCCAGACGACCCGGGCCGCCATGACCGTGGTCTTGCCCGAGCCCGCTCCGGCGACGATCACCCCCGGAGCCAGCGGGGCGGTGATCGCGGCGAGCTGTTCGTCGGTGTACGGCACGCCGAGCACCCGCGCGAGGTCGCGCGGCGTCTCGATGCGCTGTCGTGTGCGGCTCATGACGGCAGCTCCCGGCCCTCCGGCCGCTTCGGGCAGGCCGCCTTCAGCCGACAGATGGCGCAGACGTTCGCCTCGCCGTAGGCGTGGAAGCGCTCGTCAAGCACACGCTGCGCCACCTCGGCCACCAGCTTGGTGGCCCATTCCGGATCCGGCTGCACGCCGCGCCCCGGCTGCACGAGTACCGTCGGGCCCGGCGCGTCACTGCGGTCTCGCGGATAAACCAGCTCGGCCTGCGCCACCGTCGGACCGCCGGCCTCGTCCCGCGTCGCGATGCTCTCCGGCTCGCGGGATTCCGTTTCAGCCGGCCGCTTCTCGCCGGATTCCGGTTCACCGGCCGCGCCGACAGACGGCGAGGCGGTGTACGCCCCGGATTCGACCACCAACTGATAGACCCCCAGCTGCGGGTCCTCGGCGGTCTCCGCCCTGCTCTTCGGGTTGATCGAGGTCTTGAAGTCCACCAGGTAGGCG